>DASUEC010000172.1:0-4117 GCA_036275255.1 Limnobacter sp.
ACCACCGGGGAGTCGGGCTTGTTGGGCAGGCCGGTTTTGGTGACGGTTAATTCTGTGAGCGAGAAGTGCTGGGTAACACATTCTGGAAAGTGGGCTTTGCAGGTGGCCGGCATGGTGAGCGTGGTGCGTTAACAAACCACGCAATGTAGAACAAGCGTGGTCTGCCCGCCTAAATGTCACTCCGGTGAGTCATCTTGTGGGGGTATGCTCACCTCAAGGGCGGGTAGATCCTTTCACAGGTTTCCACCCGTTCAAACTGCAAGCCGGGCAGTTTGCGGTGCAGGTCCCCGCGTGCCTTTTGCAAGGCAGACAGCAGGGTGCGCTCCACCACCATGCAGTTCACCACGGTGTAGTCTTGGTCGGCCAGTTTGCTGCCTTTGGCGGTGGGGGGCTCTATGGCGTAGGCTTCGTCGTTCAGGGCCCGGCTGGGCGTGCCTTTGTAGCGCAAGCGTATTTTGTAGTGCAGCATGGTTTTTCTCGTGTTTGTTTTTAGTCTTTAAATATCAGCAGCCGCGTGAGGTCTTCAATGGTTTGTTTGCCCTCCAGGGTGAGGCTCACCACCACGTCGTCTTGCACCTTGCCCTGCAGGCGAAACAGGCCGTTCTCGGTGCGCACCACATGCGTGTGCTCGCTGGTGCTGCCTTGGCTGGTTTTGGCGCAGCCCACGGTTGTAAAACCAAGTTCCCGGAACACGGTTTGAATGTCGTCCCCTTTCAGCCCGAGCATTTTTTGCCATTGGCTGTGGGTGGTTGTTTTGCCTTCGGATTGGCGCTGCGCCACCAGCAGCATCACGCAGGCCGATTCGAACCCCATGCGTGGCATGCCTTTGCGCCGGAAAAACCCCAGCAGCCCCATCACCTGGAAGAGTTTTGTTTGGTCGCGCTCATTGAATTCATCAAACATGCGGTAGCGCGAGCGCAGGCCCGATACACGCAGATCGTCGTCGGGTGGGGTGTCCATGTTCAATTGGGTGCGCTTCAACATTTCAAATGCCCGTTTTTGGGTGGATTTTGATTTTCCTGCCTCTTGAAACTCACTTTACCCTGTGTGTTAAGCCGGATTGAAAACGAAATCTGGCTGGAAGGGTGCATTTCACAAAGCCACACGGAACACATGGGGCAAGGGCATGGCAAGTCGGGAACTGTTGCAGAAGCGCTTGGGAAAAATGTTGGCCGCCCGCCAAAACCGGGGTGGGCAGGGCGATGCCGCTGGTGCGCTGGATGACAAACCCATGCCCGCGCCAGCCCCGACCCCGGCCCTGGAACCCGATGTGCTTGTGCTGGGCAATGCCAGCAACGAAGAGGCCGCCACCGTGCACATTGGCAGCCAGGCCCGCCATTTGATGGACCGCACGGCGTTTATTCGCCAAATCGAGGCCAAGCTGGCTGGCCATGCCAACAAGCCGTTGGCGCTGCGGCCCTATGGCCTGGACCGCAAGCCCGGCGAGCTGCCCAACACCTGGGAAGATCTGGACCACGAGGTGGAGGTGCGCCGCAAGTTAAAGCCGATTGCCGAGTTGAAGCTGGGCGTGCAAATGCCGGCGAGTGCACCGCCCGCGGCACGCCCGGTGGCCAGGGGCTTGCAAGCCGACCTGGATGCGCTGGAGCGCATACGCCGCTTAAGCCAGCAGCAGGCTGCGGTGCTGGAGGCGGTGGGCAAACCCGCCAAACCAACACGCAAGGCGGCCAAGCCAGCCGCTGCTGCAAAGCCTGGCACACCAGCAACTTCAGCAACACCAACAGCGCCATCGGCCTTGCCCACAGCGCCTGCCACGCCTGCACCGGCCAGTGCGCTGGACACCTTCATGGCCACACCGGTTCACCTGGAGTACCAAAGCCGCGCCCAGTTGGACCTGGCCAGTTTTTTTATGGACGAGTTGCAGGTGCGCAACTTCCGCGAGCGCATTGCCGGTGAGCGTGCACAGCAAGCGCCTTTGAACACCACGGTTTTCAAGCCTTTGCAACACCGCGTGGACTTTACCCAAAACCCCCGCGCAGCCGAGACGGTGCAGGCCAGTTCGGCCTTGTTCAACGACCAGGAGTTTGACGCCTGGGTGGCCAGCCTGGAGCAGCAGTTTCCCCCCCTGTACAAGCAGGAGCAGCGCGTGGAACGGTTGCCCGTGTCGGCCCGCACCCGCGAGGCCCTCAAGCTATTGCCTTTGTTGGGGCGCAATGTGACTTTGGGGTCGCTGCTCAACAGCTGGGTGATGATGGGCCACATGGGCCGCGTGCGCGCGCTGGTGGTGCAGCCTGATTTTGTGCGGCTGGACAATCAGGAGACGCTGGAGCAAGAGTTGTTTTTGGGGCAGTCGGGTTTGCCTGCGCAGCGCAACCACACGCTGTTCAAGGCTTCAGACCATGAAGGGTATTTGAGTGGCTCGGCCATTCATCTGTTCAGGCCCCGCCAACTGGTGGCACCGCACGAAGATGCGGAAGGGTTTTTAACCCGTGTGCACCCATTGCTGAAGCGCCATTTTGCGCAGCAGGCATTCACCCAGTGGTTTGACAAGGTGTTCACCACCAGCCTCTCCCACACCACGCTGATTGAAAGTTTTGTGGGCGATGCGGTGCAGCGCCATGCGAGCATCCAGAAAAAATTGCTGAAGCAGGCGGCGGTGGTGTCCAAGGCGCTGTATGCCGAGTACGGCCAGGGCGATGCCAGCCTGGGGGGCAACGCGGTGTTCAACATGCAGTTTTATCAGCAGCATGGCTTTTTGCCTGCGCCCTCGTTTTATGAGTTTTTGCAGTGCCCGGTGGCCGATGCGCAACATGGCGGCAACCGCCCCCTGTGGCAAGTGCTCGGTGCAGGAGGGCAGGTGCAATGGCAACACATCGGCATCGAGGAGCACCCCATGGATTTGGTGCTGCTGCATGTGCTGGCCATTTATGCCCTGAGCCCCGTCCAAAACGCAGGCTTGGTCAAGCTGATGGGTTTGCTGGATTTGTTGATTCGCTGTGGGGATTATTTTGATGTGCCCATGCATTCGCCCAACCAGGATGACCAGCGCGCCATCGACAAATCGCTGGGGGTGTTGAAAGCCTATGAGCAGGTGTTGAGCGAGGACCAAGCCGTGCAGGGCAGTGAGCAGCACAGCCTGGGCTCCTACCGCTTTGCCTGGGACCGCCACACCCAGCAAACGCCCGTGGACGATGCCCACCTGCCCAGCCACCAGGAGAGCCAGTTGGTGGAGGCCTTCCATGGCCTGTGCAAACAGATGCAAGTGGCAGGCATTTGGCGCAACGACATTGCGCGCCTGCTCCAACTCAGCCAGCTTGCGCTGGCCACCGCTTGAGGAGAAACCCACATGGTTGACAAAATTCGCGAAGCCATGGGCACCTACGCCAACGCCCTGAAGCTGCGTGCCACCCGGCAAGATGTGATTGCAGGCAACCTGGCCAACGCCGACACGCCCAATTACAAAGCGGTGGACTTTGACTTTGCCAAGGCCCTGAGCAATGCACAGGCGGGCAGCGGCGGTGGGCAAAGCATACAGACTGCGGCCACCCACCCGCGGCATTTGGTGCTGAAAGGCAAAGGGGTGAATGGCAGCGATTTGCAATTGAAATACCGGGAATTGGAAAAACGCTCCATCGACAACAACACTGTTGATATTGACATTGAGCGTGCCAGTTTCTCTGAGAACACCGTGAAATACGAAGCCGCCAACCAGTCGCTGTCGGGTTTGATTCGAACCATGCGCAGTGCCATCACCGGGAACTGAACACCATGAGCTTGTTTGATACTTTCAAAGTGGCCGCCTCGGCCATGCGTGCACAAAGCCACCGCTTGAATGCCACAGCCAGCAACATGGCCAATGCAGGCACCGTGGCCGCCAGCGATGAAGAAAGCTACAAAGCCAAACGCGTGGTGTTTGAGGCCATGCTGGAAAAAACCGGCCGCAACGGCAAGGCCAATGCTGCCACGATGGTGCGTGCCAAAGAGGTGATCAACGACAAGGTGGATGCCAAAAAAATTTACAACCCCCAGCACCAGTTGGCCGATGAAGAGGGCTATGTGTACATGCCCGACATCAACCCCGCCCAGGAAATGGTGGACATGCTGGAAGCCTCGCGCAGTTACCAAACCAATGCCGAGGTGATGAACACCACCAAAAACC
>DASUEC010000173.1:0-5963 GCA_036275255.1 Limnobacter sp.
CGGCACAGGGAAGGAGTTTTGGTGCGGATGAAAGGACTCGAACCTTCACGGGTCACCCCGCCAGAACCTAAATCTGGTGCGTCTACCAATTTCGCCACATCCGCATGCAGCCTTACATTATAGCGCGTATTATGCGGCCCATGTCACTTGAAAACCCATTGGCTTATTGCCGAGAAAAAATAGCAGGTCCGGTCAGCGCCCTGCATTACGCCACCCTGTTTCTTCCAGAGCCCACAAAGGCCTTCTGGCTGGGTTGCTTTGCCCTGAACCACGAACTGCGTCAAGCCAGCCTGCGGCAACTGGAGGCCGGTCTTACGCAGGTGAAACTGGGTTGGTGGCGCAATGCTTTGAGCCAAGCTGGCGACAATGCGAACCTGCATCCCGTGATTGCCGCGTTGTCGCGCCGCACCGTGGCTGCGCTGGACGCAGAAGAATGGGCACAACTCATAGAGACAACCGTGCAGGGTTGCGAGGCCCGCCGGTTCAACACCTTCAACGACTGGAATGCACACTGCCAGGCGTTGGTGCAGCCATGGGCGGAGTTGCTCAAGGCGCGCATGCTTGAAGAGGGGATGTTGGCGGGCAACACCGACGCGCTTCTTGCATTTTGGTCAGCAAGCGGCCAACTGGCGCAGTTGTTGCACCTTGCAAAATACCTCGATCAACAGTTTCAGCCTATGCCAGTGGACATGCTTGGCAAGCATGGCGTGGACGCAGCCCAAATCAGGCGGCGCGAGCACACTGCCAACACCAGTGCCTTGTTCGCAGATGTGGTGCAGCACATCCATCGCTCCGCCGATGAAGCCTGGCAAAACATGCCCAAAACGCAGCGCCTGTTTTGCCGTCCCTTGCGTGCCCTTTACCGCATGCGCAAGGCCGAGTGGCATGTGCATCAAAAAGACGGGCTGCGCCTGTTGACTGAACAAAAGGCACTAACCCCATGGAAAAAATTCACCCTGGCCTGGACCACGCATGTTTTGCAGTGGTAGGCGTGGCTCAGGGCTTTTTGATGCGGTAGGCGGCCGCGTACAAGGCAGGCAGGAAAAACAGCGTTAACAGGGTGGCCACAATCAGCCCACCCATGATGGCCACCGCCATGGGGCCCCAAAACTGGGAACGCATGAGGGGAATCATCGCCAACACAGCGGCGGCTGCCGTCAGCAGTATGGGGCGCGATCGCCGAATCGTGGATTCCACGATGGCCTCAAAAGGATGCACACCAGCAGCCCTGTCCTGCTCGATTTGATCCACCAGAATCACCGAATTGCGGATAATCATTCCAAAAAGCGCGATCACACCCAGTTGCGCCACAAAACCAAAGGGCTTGCCACTCACGATTAGGGCAAGGGCCGCCCCAATAATACCCAGCGGGCCGGTGAAATACACCAGCAGGGTTCGCCCGAAGCTTTTTAATTGCAGCATCAGCAGCGTAAGCACGATAAAAAGCATGAGGGGCACATTCACCATGATGGACTGTTGGGCCTTGCCAGAATCCGCCGCGAGCCCGTCCAGTTTCACAACGACCCCCAAGGGCAATTCGGCCCGCAACGGCGCGAGAGCCTTGTCCATGGCCAAGGCCACGGTGGTGCCCTGAATACCGGAAACGACATCGGCCTTCACGGTGATGGCAAAGTCGCCATTTTCACGCCAAATCACCCCAGGCTCAAAAGACATGTCCACCCGGCCAACCTGCGACAACGGCACATATGCACCACTGGCTGTGGGCACGTTCGCGTTGAGCAACTCCGAAAGCGTGTCCCGCTCTGAGGGTGGATTTCTGAACACAATGTCGATGAGTCGGTTGTTCTCTCTGTACTGAGCAATGGGAGCACCAGACAAGATGACATGGGAGGCCTGGGCAATGCTTTCACTGCTCACTCCGAGGGCCCTTGCGCGAGCCTGGTCCACTTCGACTTTCATCACCTTGATGTTTTCATTCCAGTTGTCATGCGTGCCGCGGGTGTACTCACTGCTGGCCACAGCGGTTTTCACACGGTCGGCCACTGCGCGAACCACCCTGGGGTCGGGGCCCTGCACCACAAACTGGACGGGATACGTCACCGGCGGCCCATTCGGAAGCAAGGTGATCCGGGGGCGAACATCTGGGAAGTTTTGCTCAAGGTGGGACTTGAGCTTTTTGCGCAACAATTCCCTGTCTTCAAAGCTCTTGGGGGTCACAATGAATTCGGCCAGGTTGCTTTGAACAAACTTTTGGTCAAGGGACAAATAGAAACGGGGTGCGCCATCGCCCACAAACGCTGCGTAGCCATCCACCTCGGGTTGTTGCGCCAGCCAGGCCTCCAGTGTTTTGGCCTGGCGCTCGGTCTCTGAAAAGGCAGTGCCTTCAGGCAACCACAGATTGACCATGATCTCCAGGCGGTTGGAATCCGGAAAAAACTGCTGTTCAATGAACTTGAAAGAGTATCCCCCACCCACAAAGGCCAGCACCGTGACCCAAATGGTCACCCACCGGTGGTTGATGCACCAGGCCACCCATCCGCGGAATCGCTGGTAGAACGGCGTGTCAAACACCTCGTGTGGCGCATGGTCACTGGTGGGCTTTTTGAGCAACCAGTATCCAATGTAGGGCACAAAAACAACGGCCACAAACCAAGACAAAATCAGCGCGATTGCAGTGACGGCAAAAATGGAAAAGGTGTACTCCCCGGCTGCGCTTTTTGCCAGGGCAATCGGCAAAAAGCCCGCCGCCGTGATCAGGGTGCCTGTCAGCATGGGAATGGCTGTGGAGTCATATGCAAAAATCGCGGCATCGAAGCGCGAATACCCCTCTTCCAGTTTGCGGACCATCATTTCAACCGCGATGATGGCGTCGTCCACCAGAAGACCCAAGGCGATGATGAGCGCGCCCAGCGATATTTTGTGCAGGTTGATGTTGAAAAAAGACATGGCCAGAAAGGTGAGCGCCAACACCAGAGGGATGGTAAGCGCCACCACCAAACCAGGCCGCATGTCTACCCTGAAGGGTTTGGTGTGCATGCCCAAGCTGACAAAGCTCACCGCCAGCACAATCACAATCGCTTCAATCAAGACTTTGACAAATTCGCTGACCGAGGTGCGCACCGATTGCGGCTGGTCGGCCACTCGCTGCATGTCGATCCCGATGGGCAACTGTGCAAGTATGCGCTGCTCTGCTTTGCGCAAGTTTTCACCCAGGGCAATGATGTCCCCGCCATTGACCATGGAGATGCCCAGACCAATCACTTCCTTGCCGTTGTACCGCATCTTGGAGACGGGGGGGTCTTCGTACCCCCGATACACTTTGGCAATGTCTTTGAGCAACAGGGTATTTTTTCCTGCGCGGATGGGGGTGTTGGCAATGTCCTCCAGCGATTCAAACTGGCCTTCGATGCGCGACCAAATCTTCTGGTCATCCAGACTCAAGACACCTTGAGACACCACCGCGTTCTGACCGTTGATTTGACCCAACACGTCATTGGCCGAAATGCCCAACTGGGCGAGTCGATAATGCGACACGTCAATGTAAATCTTTTCGGCCTGCAAGCCCAGCATTTGAACCTTGGCCACGTCTGGTACGTTGAGAAGCTCCTGCCGAACCTGAATGACAAAATCCTTGAGCTCGTTGTACTGAAAGCCGTCTGCTGAAAAAGCAAGCAACACTCCAAAGGTATCGCCAAACTCATCGTTGAAAAATGGTCCCACCACACCCTTGGGCAAGGTGCGGGATGCGTCTGAAACCCGCTTGCGGGTGGTGTACCAAATGTCTTGAACCTGCTTGGGGGGCGCACTGTCATCGAGCTGCAGAAAAATCACAGTCTCCCCTGGCTTGGAATAGGAGCGGATCTTGTCGGCGTAGGGAATTTCCTGAATGATTCTTTCGATGGGATCAGCCACCTGTTGGGCCATCTGCATGGTTGTGGCACCGGGCCAATACGCGCGCACCACCATGCCGCGAAAAACAAAGGGGGGGTCTTCTTCTTGCCCCAAAGAAAAAAATGCTGCGGCGCCTGCGACCAAAAACACAGCCAGCAAATAGCGGATCAGGGGCTGGTTTTCAAGCGCCCAACGCGAGAGATTGATGTTTTTCATGGCGTCATGCTGCCTGGTTCGATGAATCGACGAACCTTTTGCCCTTCATTGAGCACATGCGTCCCAGCGGTCACCACCAACTCACCGGCACGCAGGCCTTCTTTGACCAGAAAAGCGCTTTCCGACACGTTGTGAGGCTGCACCACCCGCTTGTTCACCACACCTTGCTGCTCATCAAACACCCACACATACGCACCGGTGTGCGACGCGACCAGGGCAGAGATGGGCAATGCAAAAGAAGATTCGTCCCCTGCCTGCGTGAAGTGCACCGTTGCGCTCATGCCAAAACGTGCCTCAGGCCCTGGCGCCCGCAGATCCATGTGCACACTGTAGGTGCGGGTGAGCGGATCAGCCACCGGAGACACCTCACGAACATGTGCCTCGATGGGTTTGCCACCCGACCACAATTCAAGCATGCCTTTCATGCCAGGCTGAATGTCTTTAACCCGGCCTTCAGGCACGGAAAAAACGGCCTGCACAGCCGATTCTTTGGCCCAGGCAAGCACAGCCTGGCCAGGAGCCAGCACCTGCCCTGCATCAAGGTAAACGGCCGATATCACGCCATCCTCGGGCGCTCTCAAGGTTGCATACCCGCTTTGATTGCGCTGAACATTGAGCTGCGACTGTGCCTGTGTGAGCCTGCTATTGGCGGCGTCAAAGGCCAGCTGCCGGCGATCAACCTCGGCCTGGCTGACAAAATTCTGACCTTTGAGGGCTTGGGCGCGCTCGAGGTCGGTTTTCGCTTGAGCGAGCTCGGCCGACGCGGCATCCAATTGCGCCTGGGCCGCGCGCAATCCCAAGGCCAGGTCTTGCGGATCTATGCGGGCGAGGGCTTGCCCCTTGGTAACACGATCACCCACTTCAACTGCACGCTCAATCAGCTTGCCACCCACCTGGAAGCTGAGCCGGGCCTGAAACCGGGGCTCGAGCTGGGCTGGAAAACTCTCCAATCTGCTCTCCTCCCCAGGTGTCAGGGCCATCACACGCACAGGGCGTACAAGCTCGGATGTGTCTATTCCTGGCCGCGAGCATGCAGCAAGAATCAAACATGCCAGGCAGGCGAACACCCATTTTTCTTTCCAGAGGCTTTGATGCATGGCAATGCTCATCATGTAATATTTTGTTAAATTTGACCGTGGATGGTTGGCGCAATTGTCGGTCCAATCAAACGTTTAGTCAAAAACAATCCAGTGTGGTGCGCAATGCATCCAGTGCTTTTTCAATGCGCTCCACGCCAATCACCTGCAAGCCCTTGATGGCCTGCTTTGGGGTGTTGCTGGCTGGCACAATCGCATGGGTAAACCCGAGTTTTGCAGCTTCCCGCAAACGCTCCTGGCCTCGCGGGGCAGGCCGTAGCTCGCCAGACAAACCAATTTCCCCAAATACCACCAACTCCCTGGGCAGCCTTTTGTTTCTGAGCGAGGAGACCATGGCCAACACAATGGCAAGATCTGCGGCCGGTTCAGAAATACGCACCCCCCCCACCGCGTTGATGAAAATATCCTGGTCAAAAAACTGCAGACCCGCATGGCGATGCATCACAGCCAACAGCATGGCAAGCCTGTTTTGCTCCAGCCCCACCGACAAACGGCGGGGCGCCGGGGAATGGGAGCTGTCCACAAGCGCCTGAATTTCAACAAGCAATGGGCGGGCACCCTCCTGGGTCACCATCACGCAGGACCCTGCAACCCATTCCGCCTGCTGGGACAGGAACAGCGCTGACGGATTGTTGACGCCTCTAAGCCCGCGGTCGGTCATTGCAAACACACCAAGCTCATTGACGGCACCAAAGCGGTTTTTAAATGCGCGCACCAAACGAAATGAGGATTGGGAATCCCCTTCGAAATACAGCACCGTGTCGACGATATGCTCCAGCACGCGCGGCCCGGCCAGCG
>DASUEC010000174.1:0-2260 GCA_036275255.1 Limnobacter sp.
GTGGAGCCTTGGTTCAAAGACGAACTGGTGGTGATTTGCGCGCCCACTTACCCACTGAACCAACTCGGCAGGAAACTGACATTCAAGGAGCTTCGCGCCGCCCGCTGGCTATTGCGTGAAGGCGGATCGGGTACGCGGGAGTCGGTAGAAAGCGCACTGATTCCACACCTCAACACCCTGGCTTGTGCCGGTGAATTCAGCAACTCCGAGGCGATCAAGCAAGCTGCGCTGGTGGGGCTGGGTTTGGCCTGCCTGTCACGCGCGGTGGTTGCTGATTTCCTGGCGCTGGGAAAATTGGTGGAACTTCAAACCACACTGCCCCCACTCTTTCGCAATTTCTATATCCTGACACGACCCGAGCGAACCATGCTGCCTCACGCCCGGCACTTCCTTGACTTTTGCCGCAACATGAACCACTGAGGCGCAAGGTATACCAGCCCCTGCGACCCCAATGGTACATGCACGTTACTTTCCCGCTGCGGCTTTGGCCACATATTTGGCCAAGGCAAGGATTTGCTCGTCACTGAGCCTACCCTTGTAAGACGGCATTTGCCCAATGCCATCGCGAATGGCTTTGGCAACCCGCGCCTCGTTAGGCTTCAGCTCATCGAGAACAGGGCCGATTGCACCTTCCGACCCCGCATCGGAAAGCGTATGACACACAGCACATGCGGGTACAGCCTTTTGCGTGAACAATTGCTTGCCCAAAATCAACTGTTCATTCTCGCCCGCAGCGGCACCAAGCGCCAATGTTGCAAAAAAACAGCCTGCCAGTGCAACTTTGATTTTCATGCCACGCTCACTTTGACAGAATGATCCATCCAGCTTGTGTTGTTGAAGCCACCTGCATTCTCAAACCGCGCTTCGGGCTGAACCGCACCGCTCGTATCTGTCGCACGGCTGGCCAACTGGTACTCTCCGGCCTTCAAATTAGCATCAAACACAAACTGTCGCCAGGCATACTTGCCGAGATCCGGACCTACGAAACGGGCCGCCGACCAGCTTTTGCCACCATCCACGCTCACCTCAACGCCCTTGACTGCATGCACCCCTCCAAATGCAACGCCGTGGATTTGCACACGGCCAGCTCGAACCACGCCGTCCTCAGGAAGAGGCGAATTGATCCAGGACTTCACCGACATCTCGAGTACGGATGGAAGATCCGGGCCCGCTGTACCGCCCACCGGGGTGATGCGGTAGCCATGCGACATGATGTTGGCCTTGGTTTCCTGCTCAGTGAACGACAATTGCTTGATGTACTTGATGTTGTTCACCCCGGTGTAACCCGGCACGATCAATCGCAAAGGCCCACCGTGCGCCAACGAGATGGGCTCACCATTCATTTCCCAGGCCAACAGTGCGTCCTCCACGGCTGCAAGGGGTAAGGAACGCTCAACGATGACACTCAGCGGATCCAGCCCCTGTGGGAGCACCTCGCCACCGGTGCCGGTCATGTACTTTGCACCGGCCTTGATTCCTCCGACCGCTTTGACCACATCACGCACCGGCACGCCACTCCAGATCACGCAACCTGCGGCACCTACTTTCCATGGCGTACCGCTGGGCTTGCTGGGGAAAAATCCACGCCCGTTGCCAGAACATTGCAGCACCATAGCCGTGGTTTCAAGCCCCATGCTTTTCAGGTCGGCCAGTGTATAGGTCACTGGTTTTCCAACACCGGAAATCGCGATAGCCCAGTTGTCCCTGTTCTCGAGAATAGCAGGGTCGGGCGGCGGCAAATTATTCCGGACATACAACTGGTCGCTGGGTGTGATCACGCTGCTGCCATAGGCACTGCGTTTGGTCTCCAGCGTGTTGCTGCTGTGAACGATGATATCGCCAGGAATTTTCCAGTTCGCGTAGCCAGGCAAGGGTTTTGCATCGGCGGCAAACCCCAGTTTGGCCCAGCCCGCCATGCCAACTGCAGACATGGCTGCTGCCGTGCCTTTGAGCATTAGTCTTCTTGAATTCGATTCCAGTATTCGAGTCATTGTCTTCTCCCTAATGTTTTGATCAACTTCGCCGTGCTTCATCGAATGCGCGAGTGGCAGCAGAAATCGCTTTTTCTTTCTGTGCCACCATCACCACCACCTTACCATTTGTATCGTGTTTCACTTCCCAGTACACATTGCTCCACCAACCGCGCCCTTGGGGCAGATCGGTTTTCCCGTCGAAGGCAAACAACGTGACCATGCCGCCTTTCTCAAAAAAAGTGGTCAAGTGATAAGCAACCTTGCCGTTGATGTCGCAAGGGCGAATC
>DASUEC010000175.1:0-3878 GCA_036275255.1 Limnobacter sp.
TGCTTGCTGTACTCAGGGAGAAATCCAGCCCCAACCAGGACAACAACCCCATGGCTGCATTCACCAGCGGATCAACCGACAGCCAGATGACAATCAACCAGAACACCGAGGCCAAGGCCACGGAGACAAGGGTGAGCATCAGCATGCGAGGTCGGAACGAATCCACCAGCGCACTGAGCAAAACAGACATGGCATTGTTCACAGTCATCTCCTATTGTTGACGCCTGGAAATTGCTTCCCAGGCCTTTTCCAGCCGCTTGACAGACACCGGCATGGGTGTACGCAACTCTTGGGCAAACAACGACACGCGAAGTTCCTGCAGCTGCCATGCAAACTGGTTGAGGCTCTCGTCTTCATACCCCTTGAGTTGCGCACTGGCACGAATCCAGTTCAATTGAAGCCGGGCAATGTCTTTCATGGCCAATTGATCGCGCTCCACAGAATTGCGCAGGCGATCCAGCCGAACCTGCGCTGCCTTCAGATACCTTGGGTAATGGGCCAGTTGCTCCCAGGGCCGTTTAAGCAGAAAGTCTTTTGGCATCAGCCACATCAACTGAGCCTGCACATCTTGTGTGGCTTCGGGAAAGGCTTTGGCTGAGGCCTGCAGTTTTTTGTTGAGGGTGGTGTACTCGGTGAGCACATTCATCAGAAGGCGGCCAATTTCCTGGGCAATCAGGTTCATTCGGGATTTGGCCTCCTGCACTTTGGCCACAAATTCAGACTCCGTGCTGGGCAGGCCAGCCGCCAAGGCGCTGCGCTGCAGCGTGAGCTTTACCCATTGTGCTTGCAGTTCATCGGCGGTGCCCAAAGGCATGTACAGCATGGCGACTTTCTGAAAATCGAGCAGGTTTTTGTTCAGGTATTTCAGTGGTTCTTTGAGCGCTATCGCAAACAGGCGCAACACACCACTTTCGTGCACCGTTTTGGCGACAGACTCTTCGTCGTACACCTGCAAGGCACAATGCTCACCCATGTCTTTCAGGGCCGGGTAACCAAAAAAAGTTTGCCCCCCACGGCGAATTTCCAGCATTTCGGGAAGGCTGTCAAAACTCCAGTCCGTGATCTCCTCCTGCGCAACTGTGGTCTGCGTCGGCATCGCGCCCTTGGCCTTGGATTGTGGCGACTCCAGCGAACCAGGGTTGGCTTGAGTGCCCACTTGCGCACGCACCTGCTCTACCACGTCTGAGGATTTGAAACTCTCTTGCGCCTTTTTGCCCCACTCGGCCTTCAGCGCAGACAGGCTACGCTGCATGTCCAACTGACGGCTATGCTCATCGACCAGTTTGAAATTCATGAAATGATGAGGCGCAAGGGTTTCCAGACGAAAATCCGACACCAGTGGCCGGGCCGGGGTGTGCGCCGACACAAAATCACGCAGGCTTTCAAGCAGGGGCTTGTCGGTGTTGGCCTGCTCCAGGTGAGCCTGCAAGAACTGCTCTGCAAACTGTGGCACGGGCACGCAGTGCCTGCGCAACTTTTGCGGCAAGGATTTGAGCAACTGATGCGCTTTTTCTTTGAGCATGCCGGGCACCAGCCATTCGGTGCGAATCATGTTCACTTGATTGAGCAACATCAGTGGAATGGTGAGGGTTACACCATCCCTTGGACTGCCTGGTTCAAAGTGATAGTTCAAGTCAAACGACATGCCGCTCATGTCGAGCTTCTTGGGATAAAACTCCGTGGTGATGCCACCTGCCCGCTTGCTCAACAAATCTTCTTTGTTCAGTTTCAGTGCATCCAGATCCGCCTTGCTGGCTTGCTTGGCCCAGTTCTCCAGGGTTTGCTGGTTGTAAACGCCCTTGGGCAAATGCTCATCGTAAAACTGGGCGATCAGCGCATCGTCCACCAAAATATCCTGTCGGCGGGCCTTGTGTTCCAGCTTCTCTATTTCTTCAATCAAGCGTTGGTTGTGGGTGTAAAAAGCAAGGCTGGTTTTGACTTGCCCAGGCACAAGGCCCTCTTGAATCATCAAGCTGCGGGCCCCATCGGGGTTGAAGCGGGCAAGGCTTACACGCCGTTGAGAATAAATGGGCAGCCCGTAAATGGTGCCGGTTTCCATGGCCACAGCCTGGCCAGAGCTTTTTTCCCAATGGGGGTTGTTGTGGTTGCGTTTTACCAGGTGCTCGCCCACCTTCTCAATCCACTCGGCCTGAATTTTTGCAACACAGCGCGCATACAGGCGCGTGGTTTCCACCAGTTCGGCGGCCATCAACCACTTGCCCCCTTTTTTAAACAGATTGGAGCCGGGATGAACGGCGAACTTGATGCCACGCGCGCCCAGATACACCGGTTCTGTTTCGTGCTTCAAACCAAGGTTGCCCAACAAACCCGACATGAGTGCCATGTGGATTTGATCATAATTGGCCGGCAAGGCATTCACCTTCCAATGCTGCTCTTTGGCCATGGCGCTGAGTTGTTGATGCACCTCGGCCCATTCACGCAAGCGGTTGGCCGACAGGAATTTACGTTGCATCGCGGTTTTCATCTCCCGATTGCTCAGCGCTTTGCCACGCAGATCCTGGTAATAATTCCACACCTTGAGGAACGACATGAAATCCGAATCGGGGTCTTGAAATTCCTGCTGCGCCTGGTCGGCCGCTTCTTGGGCATCAAGCGGTCGCTCGCGGGGGTCTTGAATGGACAGAGCCGCAGCGAGCACCAGCACCTCAGCAAGACAAGCGCGGTGAGCTGCTTCAAAGAGCATGCGTGCAATGCGTGGATCCAGCGGCAGTTTGGCCAGTGAACGGCCAATTCTGGTGAGCTGGCCCGCTTCATCGAGCGCGTTAAGCTCGGCCAGCAGTTGGTAACCATCCGCAATGGCCCTGCCCATGGGGCGCTGCAAAAATGGAAATTCTTCCACTTCGGTAAGATGCAGGCTTTTCATGCGCAGAATCACAGCCGCCAGGGATGAACGCAAAATCTCCGGGTCTGTGAAATCGCTTCGCGCCTGGAAGTCTTGCTCGCTGTACAGGCGTATGCAAACGCCGTTGGCCACACGCCCGCAACGCCCTGCCCGCTGGTTGGCAGAGGCTTTGGAGATGCGCTCGATTTGCAGCATTTCCACCTTGTTGCGGTAGCTGTAACGCTTCACCCGCGCCACGCCAGTGTCCACCACATAACGAATGCCGGGCACGGTGAGGGAGGTTTCGGCCACGTTGGTGGACAGCACAATGCGCCGCCGCCCACTGGGCTTGAAAATACGGTCTTGCTCCTGGGCGGTGAGCCTGGCAAACAAAGGCAGTATTTCCATGCTCTGGCGCAGGTTTTTGCCCAAAAAACTGGCCATGTCGCGGATCTCCCGCTCGCCCGGCAAAAACATCAAGATATCGCCCTGCCCCTCCCTGCACAACTCTTCCACTGCATCGAGGGCAGCGGCTTGCAGGGCATCCTCGTCCACTTCATCGGGTTCTGGGGTGCCTGGCAGCGGTTTTTTCTTTTTCTGGGTGTCAAAGTCGGCAGGGTCTTTGTAGCGCACCTCCACGGGGTACAGCCGACCCGACACTTCAATCACAGGCGCGGGCTTGCCTTGCGCATCTTGAAAATGCTCGGCAAAGCGCTGTGCATCGATGGTGGCCGAGGTCACAATCAATTTCAGGTCAGGCCGTTTGCTGAGCACATCCTTCAGGTAACCCAACAGAAAATCGATGTTCAGGCTGCGCTCGTGGGCCTCGTCAATGATGATGGTGTCGTACTTCTTGAACAGCGGGTCGGTTTGGCTTTCTGCCAGCAAAATGCCGTCGGTTACCAGTTTGATGGCAGTTTGGGCGCTGGCCTGCTCCTGAAACCGGATTTTGTAACCCACCCATTGACCAAGCTCACTTTGCAACTCTGCCGCAATGCGCTTGGCCGTGGCAGTGGCAGCCAGTCGCCTGGGCTGG
>DASUEC010000176.1:0-12998 GCA_036275255.1 Limnobacter sp.
CATCCTGGCCGAGTTCAAATTTCACTGCACTCATGTGTGTTCTCCTTCGGCCTGTTATACGCGTTCGATGATGGTGGCAATGCCCATGCCGCCGCCCACGCACAGCGTGGCGCAACCCAGGGTTTTGTCTTGCCGCTCCAGTTCATCGAGCAATGTGCCCAGAATGATGGCCCCGGTGGCCCCCAGGGGGTGGCCCATGGCGATGGAGCCGCCATTGACGTTCACGCGGTCCAGGCTCACACCCAGGTTGCGTGCGGTCTGCATGGGCACCACGGCAAAGGCTTCGTTGATTTCCCACAGATCAATGTCAGAGGCTTGCAAGCCAGCCTTGCGCAACGCTTTTTGGCAGGCGGGTGTGGGGCCGGTCAGCATGATGGTGGGTTCTGAACCAATCACCGCGGCGGCGCGAATGCGGGCGCGTGGTTTGAGGCCCGCGGCTTTGCCGGCGGACTCGGAACCCACCAGCACCAGAGCGGCGCCGTCCACAATCCCAGAGCTGTTGCCAGCGTGGTGCACATGGTTGATGGATTCGATCGTGGTGTATTTGCGCAGGGCTGTGGAATCGAAGCCCATCTGGCCCATCATGGTGAATGAGGGTTGCAGGCTGCCCAGGCTCTCGAGGGTGGTGTTGCCACGAATCAATTCGTCGTGGTCCAGCATGACCATGCCATTGAGGTCGCGCACAGGCACACGGCTTTTGTTGAAACGGCCCTCGGCTTGCGCCTTGGCGGCGCGGCGCTGGCTTTCAACGGCGTAGGCATCGACATCGGCGCGGGAAAAACCTTCAAGCGTGGCAATCAGGTCGGCCGAGATGCCCTGGGGCACAAAGCCCAGTTTGTTGTTGATGCGGGGGTCCATGAACCAGGCACCCCCATCACTGCCCATGGCCCAGCGGCTCATGCTTTCTACGCCACCGGCCACCACCATGTCTTCAATGCCACTGCCCACCTTGGCGGCTGCCAGGTTGATGGACTCCAACCCAGAGGCGCAGAAGCGGCTTTGGGTGACACCGGCCACCGTCTCGGCCCAGCCGGCATCCAGCACGGCGGTTCGGGCAATGTCGGCGCCCTGCTCACCCACGGGTGTGACACAGCCCAGGACCACGTCATCCACCAGGCTGGTGTCGAGCTGGTTGCGTTGCTGCAAGGCGGTGAACAGGTTGTTCAACAGCCACACGGGGGTTGCACCGTGCAGGCTGCCGTCTTTTTTGCCTTTGCCCCGAGGGGTTCTAACTGTGTCGAATATCAGTGCCGATGGCATCTGTGCCTCCTGGATTGTTCTAAAGCGGTAACCACAATTACCGCTTGTGAATTGAATTGTTCACAGTCCAGAATGGCAATGTGCAAATGCACAATCAACCCGGCAAGTTACTTTAGAGTACCACCTCTATGAATATGGTAATTTGGATTACCAATTTTGAGTGCCTTTATGCCTGTTTGCCTCCACTGTAAGGCAGATGCTCGTCGTGCATGAAAAAACGGTCCTGAATGGGCGGTTGCAAGCCAAGGTCTTTGGCCACACGAAGCAATTGGTAATCCCGGGTCCACAAGGATGTACCCGGGCTGATGAGCACCGAGGCCAGCAAGTGAATGTCCACATAACCCAGACCCAGGCCATGCAGGTTGCGTAGCCCCACCAGTTGCAACACCTCCTGGGGGGAAGCCACCACCACACTCTCCAAATCCCCAAGGAGTTTCAACACGCGGTCGCGCTCCTCGAGGTTGGACAAGGCCAACTCCCCCACAATAAAGGGGTGCATCACCACCTCCCCTTCGTGGAGCAAACGCATCAATTGAGGCTCGGCGTGGTGAAAGTGATCCACCCACACCTGCGTGTCCACCAGCACCCTCACAGCTGCCACTGCCTGCGGGGAATGTTTTGCAAATTGGGCTCGGTGCCACCCAGCAGGGCCAGCCTGCGTGCGCTCTCCCGCTGTATGAGCGCACGCAGCGCCTCGCGCAGCAGTTCTGCGCGTTCATCGACGCCGGTGAGCTGGCGCGCCTTGTTGAGCAATTCGTCGTCGAGTGTGACGGTGGTTCGCATGGTGTGTACCTCGGTTTGATCGTGCGGGTATCAAATTAGCACCACCTGATTCGGTTTTTGATGCGCAGTGAAAATGCACGGGGATGTGGGTCCGGTCACGCCGCGCCGGGTAAACTTTGGGCATGAACTCACAAGCCCTTGACTCACCAGGTGTTGCCACCGCCCAAGCCGCACACCCAAAAGACATGCGCAAAGCCACGCTGGAACGCGTGGAGAAGGCGGTGCTGGATTTGTTCACCACCCGCGATTTCAACAGCGTGGCGCTGATTGAGGTGGCCCGCAGCGCCAACGTAAGCCTGCAAACCATCTACAAATACTTTGGCAGCAAGGAGCAATTGGTGGCCTATGTGCTGGACAGCACGCTGAGCCGCCTGGCCAACCGAATGATTGACCACCTGGAGGGCATTGAAGACTACCGGGAACGCCTACGCAAAACCCTGTGGGTGATGCTTGACTATTTTGACAAACACCCCAAGGTGATTTTGTTGCTGACGGTTTCCATTCCGGCCAGCCGCTACAGAGACCTGCCGGTGTATGAAAGCCCAGAGCTGATGGGTGCCTTTTTGGGCATGCTCAAGGAGGGTCAGCAAAAAGGCGTGCTGAACAATGCGGTGTCCAGCAAGGTGCTGCTGGATGTTTTCATGGGCATCTTTGGGCGGGTTGTGCAAATGCATTTTTTGCGCAAGGAGGAAGAGCGCCTGATCGACCAGTTTGAATCCCTGTTTGGCATTGTGTGGGGTGCACTGCGCGCCGATTGAATTTGAACCATTGGTGAGGGCAAAGCCACTACATGTTAATTGGGGGCATTGAACTCGCAACGCATGTTTTATTGGGGCACCACCCATGTCTGTTCAAATTGCATCGCCACTGCCGTCGCGTTTATTCGCCGCAAACGCAGGTGATGGTGTACACACACTCAACACGGCCATCGGCTCAAACATTTCGGAATTGGATTGGCAACGGGTTCCTGTCAACCAACGGCAAAAGCAATTCAAGTTCCAGTACGAACAGGTCGCGGCGCATTGGGAAAGCATTGTCCAATATTTGGACCAAAGCTGCGCCCAAACCCAGATGGAGATTCAACGTCTTCAGGGCGACCGCACTCTGAAAGCCGACAACCCGGCGGCGCATGCCGATGGCCTGAAGAGCCTGCGAAAGCAACTGGAATTGCGACAGGCGGCATGGCGACGGGTAAAGGCCTATGTCACCGACAAAACCTGCCCCAAAATGCTGGATTTGTTCTACCTGAACCAGACCCGGCAGCACTTGCAAACCATTGCAAACGCATTGCAAAACCCGGCCATCAACGAAGTGGACAAACTGCCTGAGTTGATTGAACTGTCTCATGGCCTTGGCGTTTGCAAAGAGGGCGTGGCCATCAACATCATTGAATGCGCCCGGCAATTGCACCAAAAGGGTCAGCCCAACAAGCTGCACGCGCTGTACCAACAGACCCGAGCCACCTTGATCGACCAACTGCTTCTTCAAGCAGTGCGAAGCAGCCATGCCTCTCAAGCCGATCACCCCATGGTCAAGTCCTTTGAAATCCACGATGTGCAAGCCTTGCGCAATGCGTTAAGCGAATCGTTGGGGCTTGCGCGCCTGCAGGACAAACACATCAGCAAGCAATATGAAACGACGGTGGGCGCAATTGCCAAAGCCGTCATTCCAAGTTTGGTCACAAGGCATGCGGTGGCCACGCTGATGGCAGAGAAAATCCACGCACGTGCAACGCAGATTCTTGGCAATCAGTCTGCGGGGGTTGATGCCCTCATTGGGCTAGAAACCGCCTTGAAAGACGAATTGGGCGTTGGATTGGATGTTGTGCTGGACCCAATCACCCTGGAACCGATGCCGAAGGACCAAATCACCGAGGCCTTGCTGAAAGGCGACGCCGGGCTTCCCGCCGAACAACACGAGGGCGAGGTCACGCAGGCGCAACTGGACCACGCCATGGCAGCGTTTTTTGACAAAGGGACCACCACCAGCGAGGCGCGGTCCTCACGCCGCATCCCCACATCTCGCGGCATGAGTGGCATGCTCATGGACAAGCTGAACGACACAGGCCAGGCGAGCAAAAAATCCGAGGAAGAATCCCGCAAAAAAGAGCTCGAGCGCCGCCTTGAGATGACACGCAACTCGTACGTAGAACACCTGCTGGCGCGCAAACGCCCATAAAGCCAAAACGAAAGCACTGTTTTTGTGCATTTCCACACACAAATGCGGGCACTTTTTTTGCTTCTAGTGCCCCACTTTGATTAAAAAACCTGGAAATTCACCAAAATGGATCAAATTCAACTCGCACTGGACACTCTTTTTGTGCTGCTTGGCGCCATCATGGTGCTGGCCATGCACGCTGGTTTTGCTTTTCTGGAGGTGGGCACGGTCCGCCACAAAAACCAGGTCAATGCCCTGGTGAAAATTCTTGCCGATTTCTCGGTGAGTGCAATCAGCTACTTCTTCGTTGGCTACGCCATTGCCTACGGCGTGGGCTTTTATGACCCCGCCACGGTGCTTAACGAAGGCAATGGCTATGCGCTTGTCAAATTCTTCTTCTTGCTGACTTTTGCAGCGGCCATACCGGCGATTGTGTCTGGCGGCATTGCGGAGCGCGCCCGTTTTGTGCCTCAACTGGTGGCCACTGCAGCGCTGGTCGGCCTGGTGTACCCGGTCTTTGAGGGGGTGGTGTGGAATGGCAACTACGGCTTTCAGGATTGGCTGAAGAGCACGTTTGGCGCGCCGTTTCAGGATTTTGCAGGCAGCGTTGTGGTGCACGCCGTGGGCGGTTGGATTGGCCTGGCTGCCGTGATGCTGCTGGGCGCCCGCAAGGGGCGTTACACCAAGGATGGGCGGATCACCTCCCACCCCCCATCGTCCATCCCTTTTTTGGCACTGGGCAGTTGGGTGCTCGCTGTGGGCTGGTTTGGCTTCAACGTGATGAGCGCCCAGAAGATTGAGGGCATCTCCGGCCTGGTGGCGGTGAACAGCCTCATGGCCATGGTCGGCGGCACCCTGGGAGCGCTGGTGGCTGGCCGCAACGACCCTGGCTTTGCCTACAACGGCCCGTTGGCAGGCTTGGTGGCCGTGTGTGCAGGCAGCACCATCATGCACCCCATCGGCGCACTGGTCGTTGGTGGCATGGCTGGGGTGCTTTTTGTCCACATGTTCACCCTCACCCAGAACCGCTTGAAAATTGACGACGTGCTGGGCGTGTGGCCCCTGCATGGGCTGTGTGGTGCTTTTGGCGGCATTGCCGCTGGCGTGTTTGGGCAAGAAGCGTTGGGGGGCACGGGCGGAGTGAGTTTCATGAGCCAATTGCTGGGCACGGCAGTGGGTGTTGCATTTGCGCTGATCGGAGGCTTCGCGGTGTATGGTTTGCTCAAGCTGACCGTGGGCATCCGTTTGAACGAGGAGGAGGAGTTCACCGGGGCCGACCTGTCCATCCACAAGGTGAGCGCCAGCCCGGAACGCGAAACCAGCTGGTAATACCTCAGCCAGAGGTCGCCTTGCGACGCACCAGCGTGAGGCGGTTGCCAATCGGGCTGTCTTGTTCACCAAGCAGCCCCTTTTCTGTAACCAGCAGGTCGGTGGTTTTGAACAAGGGCGGGCGGCCTGCGCGCACTTGAGAGGCCCCTGTTGAAAAGGTCAGCGGATCAAAGGATTCTTGCACCGATCCATCCAGCCCGAGTCGCGCCACCTGGCCACTTACAAAATACGTGACGGCATAACCGCCAAGCACCAGAGAAAAATCATCCGGAATGGCATTGAACTGCGCCAATACAACGGGTGTACTGGGTGACCCATCCGGCCGGATCGTGACAGCATTGATCTGCCCAAGCGCGGGTGGGGCGGAGTCGCTAAAAAACAAAACCCGCCCGGCGCGTTGCACACCATTGGGGAAGCGCCCGGCCAAATCCAGCCAGGTGCTTTGGGCAATCACCTTCAAGGGATCTTGCGGGTCAAGTTGCAACTTCACCAGTTTTGGAGAAGGCAGTCCCGAGGCGGACAGGGGGCCGTCGGCGAGGTACAGGGATGTTCCATCCGGCCCATCCACCAGACCATTGGCCAGGGCCAAACCCTCCATCTGGAACACCGGCTCAATGCGCATGTTTTGGCTCTTCAGTGGCCCCGCCCACAAACGGCCATCACCACAGTTGGCATACAGGGTGTTGCGGGCAATCGCCAAGCCCGTGAAATTGCATTCTTGCCCGGCCAAGGCCTTTGCCTCGTAGGCGCCCTCTGCATTGGCCAGCACCTCATACACATTTCGGCCACCCGAAACAAACAAACGCCCATCCGGGGAAAACAAGATGTTTTCTGCATCTGGAATGGTCAGCAGAGGGGTGATGTCTGCGCAAGCGTTGCTAAAACAGGGGGCGTTGGCCCCCGTTTGCGAGGGTTGTGCCCTGCCACCGCCAGCCGAAGCCGAGGGCTCACTGCCCATGCAGGCCGACAGCAGCGCTGCTGCACACAACAGGGGCACGTGGCGCAAATGAAATGGGGGCATGGGCAACTCCGGGGTGAATTGCGTTTGTACCGCCCCGCCCCATGGTTTGGATTTAGGCCCGCCTGCACCTAACTGGACATGATCTCCAACGCCTCCGAATAAAAATCGCGGCGAATGAGCACAAAGACAATGGCTGCGCTGAACGCCATGAGAAGCCCTGGGTGAATCATCCAGGTGACAGAGGCAATGCCGAAGTAATAGCCCCTCAAGCCCCGGTTGAATTCATCGCCAGCCAGGCTGTTGATCCTCGCCAGGCGCTTGACATACGCCTGGTTGTAAGCCTCGTCAGGATTGCCATCCGGCGCACCACCCACGAGAATGGTCAACAGGTTGAACTGCCGCAAGGCCCAGGTGAATTTGAAGTAGGCGACCACAAACACCACCAGCACCAGCAGCACCTTGATTTCCATCAAACCACGGCTCACCTCGCGGCTAAAAGGCAAATCGGAGGTGATGTTAACGAGCTGATCCAAGGTGCCAAGCAAGGCAAACAGGCCTGCGATGATGTAGATGGTGGTGTTGGCGTAAAAGGTGACGCTGTTGACCAGGTTACCGATCAGCGCAGTATCGCCCACACGGTTGCTGCGTTTGACCAGCTCCGCCGCCCACAATTTGCGAAACTCATGGGTCTTTTGTGCAAGGCCACGCCGCCCCACACGGCGGGAGCCATCCACCACATACCCATACCCCCTGAAACACACGATGAAAAAAATGACGGCCACCCAGTCAAACGGGGTGAGCAATCGAAGGGCTTCTTGAAGGGCTGTCATGGGCAGGTTGAGTGTTGAACCAGCCCACATTGTGCCCTAGTCAAACGAGAACTGGTACAGCACATCCACCGCATTGTCTGCCCCTGTCCTGGCAATAAAGCTGAGGCGGCGGGAATATTGATAGTTCAGTTTCAGAATGCTGGCTGCGGTGGTGACCGATTGATCGAAACTCAAATACACACGGTCGCTGAAACGTTTGCCCAAAGAAATGATTCGCTGCGACAGCAAGGGATCGTCTGCGCCAATCACATTGGCCGACACATCGGCTCCGGGTGCAATGGCAACCTTGCTTCCAACGGCACGCGAGTCAGCTGCTGTGAGGGAGCCAGTGCTCAGGCTGAAATCGTCAATTCCAACACTGCGGGCAATTTTCCGGGTTGTGCTTTCGTCGCTGTCGCCAAAAATGGCGGCTGCGGCTGTGAGCAGCAGGGTGGAATCCCGATCGGCTGAGTTGCTTCCCCGGCCAATAATCATCCACGACAGCTTTTCTGAGTCAGGCACCGCAGGGTCGCTGATGAGTGTGATTTTGGGCCGTTGCGCCGTGCCCGTCACCTCCACGCCAGCCTCCACCGCCACACCTTTTCGCACGGCGCGCACATTCAGGCCCGGATTGTCCAGCGGACCCTGAAAGTTAACCACCCCACGATCGATGGTCAAATCTTGCCCGTAAGCGCGATAAGTTCCATCCACCGCCTCGATGGTGCCCGTGGCACTCAAGCGACGCCCTGAGCGGCGTACGCCACTGCCACCCACACCCTCCAGCATCACGAGCCGCATGCCGCCCTTGAGGCGGGTTCTCAACCCTTCGGCATTCAGGTAAAAACGCTCACCAAGGTTGGCTTGCAGCTGGAAATCGATGGGTGTGCCGCTGCCCAGTGTTTCGCTGCGTCCCTGGATAAACACGTCATCGCCCAGGGTTTCAGGGCCCGTGTCGGGCATTTCCACATAGGCCCCCAGGGCATCCACCTCACCCCGTATGCGCAAGGCTTCGCCCTCACGCAGAGGTTGTTTCACGCTGATGCTTGCGTTGGTCATCAACCACCGGTCCGGGCGTTGCAGCAAAGGCACCCGGTCGGCTTTGAGCAACAACTCACCGTGCTGACCCGACAAATTCCAGCGGCCTTGGGCAGTGATTTTTCCAGCCCCCTGAATGAGCGGACCCAACGCTTCGATCTGCCGCCTGGGGACTTGCCTGTTGTACACCGTGAATTCGAAGGTTTCGATTTCCGCATGGTCGGTTGTGAAGTCCACCACCACATTGCCATCCTCCAGACGCACACCCTGATCAAGCTGGAACACATTGAGCGCCGTGGCAAAGGCCCGCCCCTTGACGTCGGGCTGATCCATGGTGCCAGCAATCGCCATGGCAACCTGACCGTTGCCACTGGTCCGCACTCCACCGCTGATCATGGGGCCCAACCAGTTAAGCCTGGTAAAACTGGCAGCCACTGTACCCTGCATGGTTTTGTCACTGGCCACACCCCAGGACTTGCTGACCGGGTTTTGCTCCACGGGCAACGACAAACTCGCCGTCACCAAGCCGAACTCATCGGCGTGAACATCCACGCTCAGGCTCGCAGAATCGCGATTGAAATTGAGATTGGCTTTGAAGGTCTGAATGCTCACATCGATTTGAGAATCTTCGAGCACCTGAAGCCCTCCGGAGACGTGACTCACATCCACACGCCCATCCACGTGGCTCGGCGTTGCCACATAGCGCCACTGAATGCGGGTGTAGAGATTGTTGGGTTCTACGGGCATCTGCTGGCCAAGAATGGGCGAGAGCCGTGGAATCAGGAACCGGGGCGCGTTGCCCTCGACTCGAATGTCCTGGTGCGACACCTTCAACAAAGTATTGCGGAACACCGATCCGTCCTCGGTGTTCAAAACAAGATCTTGCATTTGAAACAGGCCAGGCGCCAACAACACAGGTGCCGGTGCAGCAAGTGCAACGGAACGCGTAGGCCACCACAAGCCTTCAACTTTCAACACGTCCAGAGCACCTTGCCAGGCGAGGGTTGCTTGTTGCTTGCCTTTGGGCTTTAACCCTCCCTGCACGCCCAGTTCGCCCTTGAACGGACGGGCATCGCTGAACCGGTTTTGGCCAGAATCAAACCGCGCGAGCAAGCGATGCCGAGTGCGTGTCCCCTCCAGATTCAGCACGAGGGTTTGCAACCAGGGCACCGTTGCACCAGGCTGGCCCAAGCGGTCAATCTGCAATTGGCCTTGCCATGGGGATTCTGGCTGGGCACCCAGCTCAAACTGACCACGCGCCTGGCTCAATTGAAGAGCATCAGCCACGCGCAATTGACTGGCCTCCAGGCGCACCTGACCAGATACCGCTGCACCCTGCCCCCGCAGACTGCCTGTCACCAGCGCATTGCCATCCAGCGTCATGCCAATGGCCTTGCCAAGGGGTTTCAGTTTCGCCAGATTGGCTTGCACATCCAAGGTGTCAGACAAGGCGCCATAGCTTCCCTGCGCGCGCAAGGTGTTGCCCATCACATCCAGATCCAGATCCAGATTCTCGACGCGTTGTTGCGAGCCCAACGCGTCAACCTGCAAACGCAGCGGCGCATTGGCCAAACGGGAGTTGTCCACTGCCACCCGCAACCGACCCTGCGGAAACACGGAAGCCTTGCCATGCTCGCCTGGAGGCATCAACATGCCTGCAAATTCAAGCTGCCCGTTGAGTCGCCCTTCCAGCAGGGGATTGCTGCCCACCATGTACGCCGCGGGGTTGAACTGCGAGAATGTGAGGGAGAGATCTGAATGCATGGGCGCGGCAAGCAACACATTGCCTTGCGCTTGCACCGCGGTTTCACCGTTTTTGAGGTCCAGTTTTTTAAGCGCCACGGTTTGCCCGCGCTTGTCCACCTGAACACGCCCGTGCAAGGCGGTGCGTTTGGGCAAATCGGCGAACACGCTCGCATCCACCCCGCGAAGCGTCAGGTCCAAGGCCAACGGCCCATCAATCATGTCGGGCTGACGATCCGTTTTGCCCAAGGAGGGCGGCGCTTGCCAAACCGCCACGCCGGCCAGTTGCCCTGCCATTCTTCGGCCATCGGCCAGCTGAAGCTCATGCACTTGCACCCGCAGCGTTTGAGGGCGCTGCTCAGCCATGCCAACATTGAACTCGGCCCGCAGCAATTGGACTGGAACACCGCCCCGTTGCCAGGCTTGCGGCGCGTTGTTGACCAAATGAAGCTGGCCTTTGCTGGCACTTAGATCAGCGTTGGGCTCCAGATGGATGTCCAGGTCCAGCAGGGCCGAGGGCGCTGCATTGAACCACTGCTGTGGATTGAAACGCTGCGCATTGGCCCGCACTTTTTCGAGCAAGGCAAGCTCCAGTGGGCGAACAATTGCATGCACCTCCAGGCTCTGATTGCGCTGAGGTTTTTTAAAATCCTGACCATTGGCTGTCAGTGCCAGGTCCATCCGTTGCAATGAGCCTGTCAACGCCAAATCCCCAGTCAACTTCAGGGACTCGTAGTCGCGCTGCACGCCAAGGTGACCACCCACCTCATAAGGCAACATCAATTTGACGGTGGCATTGCTCTGGACACTTGCGCCCTCCACATCGAGCCGCAAGCGCTCCAGTTCAAACACCTCACCGCGGGCATACGCCTTGGCCGTCACGTTGTGCAAAACAAAACCATCCACCTGCACACGCCCCACAGACAGTTCCTCCAACGTGACATCCAGGGGAAGATTGACTCGCTCGGGCAGCACCAAGGGAGGGTCATCTTCCTTGGTTGGCGGCGATTTAATCGACACGGCACTGGCTGACAGGGTTTGAATGCGCGCATGCCCTTCCAACAAGGCAGGCCAATCGGCCTTGAACTGCAGTCGATCAATCTCGACCACCAAGTCCCCATCCTGATAATGCAGGAACTTGGCAACAAACCCATGCCAAAGGCTGCCCGACTGCACCTCCAGGCGCAGGCTCCGTTCCCCGCCCGAGGTCAACCACGATTGCCCATGATGCACGGCAAACTGCAAACCCGCCTGGGTGCCCAGCAACCACCCTGCGCCCGCGATCATGCACACGAGCAGAAACAGGAATGGCGAAAAAATCAACAGGCGTGACTGCTTCAAAACGCCACCCCCAAGGCAAAGTGAATTCGAATCTTGTCTTCATCCACCGCCTTGGCCACGTCCAATGCGATGGGCCCCGCCGGTGTTTTGTATCGCACACCAACACCCAGCGCCGGCTTTGGGTCCAGCGCGCCCCAGTTGTCAGCCACATCGCCGATGTCGGTAAACACGGCGGCGCCCAAAGGCCCGTCGAGCCACCGCACATACTCCAGGCTGCCGATCGCCATGCGTCGCCCCCCGACCAACACGCCTTGGTCCAGCACGCCAAGATCGAGAAAGTCAAAGCCTCGAATGCTGTTGGTGCCCCCGGCGCGGAACAGGTAATCTTGCGGAATGTCTCGCCGTGCACTGGCGGCAACAGTACCAAGCTCAAAGCGGGCTGTGAACAAATGCGCCTTCGAAGGCGACCAAAAGTGCTGAAGCTTGCCGTACAGACGCACAAAATCCTGGTCTGAAGCAAAGCGTTCTGAGGCAGCCGCCACCTGGCCCGATGCAATGTAGCCATCCGTTGGGTTTAACCGGTCATCCACGCGGTTGTGTGTCCAGGCTGCGCTCGCCACCAAGGCCTGGGTTTGCCCAAAGTTAATGCCGAAAGCCCGCCGCTCTTCCAGTTGAAAATTCACACCCAATTGATAATCGGTGACCCCCACATTGAAAGCGCGAATGGCCCCCACCGCTGAACGGTCCACCTCCAGGTTGGAAATCTGCTGATAATCGAGCGCCACACCCACCGAGTCTGTCATGCCCTGCCGGGAAGGGGGCAAAAACACATCTGCATACGCAGACTGGCGCTTTTGTTCCAAACGCAGACCGGTGACCAGCGAATAAGCCCTCTCAAACAGGTTGTTGTACTGGTAGGTTGCCTCGGTTCTAAAACCCGTGTTGGAGCTATAACCCGCGCCCAACCCGAGTCGCTTGCTGTCGCTCTCCAGCACGGTGACCTCGATCGGGACCTGCTCCGGCTTTCGGTCGTCGGTGTCAATCTTCACGTCCACCGACGAGAAATACGTGGTGTTCTGCAAAGCAGACAGCAAGTCGAGCAAGCGCTCTTGCTCATAGCGATCGCCCGGTCGAATGGTGTTGTAACGCTCCACCAGATCGGCAGGGTATTTCTTCAGGCCGGTGATTTGAAGCTCACCAAAGGTGAACACAGGGCCACTGTCGTAAACCACAGTGAGCTCCACAAGGTTGCGATCGGGGTCCACATTGGCCAAACTTTCTGC
This sequence comes from Limnobacter sp., assembly GCA_036275255.1. Taxonomy (GTDB): domain Bacteria; phylum Pseudomonadota; class Gammaproteobacteria; order Burkholderiales; family Burkholderiaceae_B; genus Limnobacter. The sequence goes on from DASUEC010000176.1 coordinate 12,642, forward strand.
CAGCGTGGCTGCAGCAAAATCACGGGCAAGCAAATCGCGCAGCAAAGCGTCTTTGCTCGAGCTCCACTCGGACTGGTTGAAGGCCTGCCCAAGCTGCAATTGCCAGAGGGACCGAAGGCGATTACGGCGGGACTCAAACTCTGGCAAGTTGATGTCTCCATCGAATTCGATGTTCAAGCTTGCGACCTTGCTTTGCGGCCCAGGGGTGACATTCACCCTCACGACCGGTGGCACATCCGCTGAGGTGTCTGGCTGCAACTCACGTCGTATCGTCGGGGAAAAATAACCCCGGGTGCCCAAGGCATCCAGAATCGCCGGTTGCATGCGCCTGTACAACTGCCATGCATCGCCGTTGTC
>DASUEC010000177.1:0-14561 GCA_036275255.1 Limnobacter sp.
TTGGGCCACTTTGGGGCTGTTGGCGTCTTCAAACCAAGGCCTGAGTGTGTCCAACACCTGGGCTGCGGGCAACTGCGGATCGGCGGTGAGGTCTTGATGGGCCAGGGGAATGTAGTAGCCAACACCCGGTGTGGTGGCAAACGACAAGCCGACCAAGCGCGCAAGCATGGGATCCAGCGAATCTGTTTCTGTGTCAAAAGCCACCAGGGCTGCGTGACGACTTGCGATGGACAATTGCTGCATCAACTCGTCGAGCAACGCCGGGGTGTTTACGCACACCGTGCGAATGGAATCGATGCCTTGCGTGGGTGAATCGAACAGGCTTTGTGCCTGCAAGGGCTGAGCCTGCGCCTCAGAGGCTGCGGCATCGCTGCTGCCGCCAGCGCCCTGCTCATCGGATGCGCCACCCAAGGCACGAAACCACGTCTTGAACTCAAAACGCTGAAACAGCGCCCGCAACGCGTGTGGATCTTCTTCGCTGGCTTTGAGCTGGCCTTCAATGTGGCGCGCCAACTCAAACTCGCAATCTGTTTTCACGGTGACCAAAAACCTGCCGGTGGGCAGCCAGCCCAGCGCCTTCTGGAGGTTTTCGCCCACCTTGCCACCGATTTTGTCGGCATTGGCCACCACAGCGTCCAGGGTTTGGTATTCCGCCAGCCATTTTGCGGCCGTCTTGGGGCCCACTTTCTCCACGCCAGGCACGTTGTCCACCGTGTCACCCACCAAGGTGAGGTAATCCACAATCTGCTCTGGATAAACACCAAACTTCTCAAACACTGCCTCGCGGGTCATCACCGAATTTTTCATGGTGTCCACCAAACGCACTTTGTCGCTGACCAACTGCGCCAGGTCTTTGTCGCCAGTGGATACCACCACTTCATCAAATCCCTGCTCCACCGCAACACGGGCCAGTGTGCCAATCACATCGTCGGCCTCAATGCCCGGCTCCATGATGATGGGCCAACCCAGCGCACGTGTAACTTCGTGGATGTGGGGGATTTGCGCGGCCAGATCCTCTGGCATGCTGGCACGTGTGGCTTTGTATTCAGGGTAGACGTCGTCGCGGAAGGTTTTGCCCGGCGCATCAAACACACAGGCGATACAATGGGTGCTGATGTTCTCGCTGGTGTAGTCTGCTCGGAGTCGACGCAACATGTTGACCATGCCGTAAATTGCACCGGTGGGCTCGCCTGCGCGGTTTCGCAGGTCGGGCATCGCATGAAATGCGCGGTACAGGTAGCTGGATCCATCAACAAGGAGTAGACGCTTCATATGACAACCACAAATAAGAACATTCCAACATTGCGCCACCTGCCTTCCAAGGAGCAGTCCACGGCTGTGAAAGCCCGCGAGTCGTGGCATGTGCTTGGCATTATGGCAGAGTTCATTGAAGCGACCGAAAAGCTGTCGGCAATTCGCCCCTCGGTGTCCATCTTCGGCAGCGCACGCACGCCCACCGACCATCCTTATTACACCTTGACCGAAAACATCGCCCGTGCACTCTCTGACGCAGGGTTTGCCGTGATCAGCGGAGGCGGCCCCGGCATCATGGAGGCCGCCAACAAAGGTGCCCATGCTGGCGCCTCGCCCAGTGTCGGGCTTAACATCGAGTTGCCATTTGAGCAACATGGCAATCCTTACCAAAACATTTCGCTCACATTCCGACACTTTTTTGCACGCAAAGTGGCGTTTGCAAAATACGCAAGTGCATATGTTGTGATGCCCGGGGGCTTTGGCACGCTGGACGAGTTGTTTGAAGCACTCACCCTGATACAAACCAGCAAGGGAAGAAAAATCCCAATCGTGCTGGTGGGCTCGGCTTTTTGGGGAGGTTTGATTGACTGGATAAAAAGCCACCTGCTGGGTGAAGGCATGATCAGCCCCGGCGATCTGGACCTGTTTGAGGTGGTTGAAACACCGGACCAGGTCCTGGAATGTATTTTCCGCTTCTACGAGAAGCGCACCTTCAATCCATCCGACAGCGAAACCGAGAAGTTGCTCGACCTCTGATTTGATGCACAAACCCGGGTAAAATCCAGCTTGCCCCAAGGTGGGCAAGCGTTTTTTGGATCGACCTTCCCAGGACACTGAATGGCTGTTTTTACCCGCATCACCCACGACGATTTGCATCAATGGCTCGCTGGCCGGGATTGCGGCGAACTGCTCTCCTTCGAGGGCATTCAATCGGGCATTGAAAACACGAATTACTTTGTCAACACCAGCGCTGGCCGCTATGTGTTGACAATTTTTGAGAAGCTGACCGAGCAAGAGCTTCCTTTCTATCTTGGATTGATGGGCCACCTTGCGGGCAAGGGCCTTGCAGTGCCCGGGCCGGTGGCTGGCCCAGGCGGGGCCTTGTTTTCAAGCCTCAATAACAAGCCGGCCACGCTTGTGAATTGCCTGCAAGGCCGCTCGGTCGAGCACCCCAACGCTGCGCAATGTGCAGCCATTGGCGAGTTTTGCGCCAGGGCGCACCTGGCAGTCAGCGATTTTGAGGGCACACTGCCCAACCCGCGCGGCCTGCCCTGGATTGCACAAGCACAACAGGATCTTCACTCCCACTTGCCAGGACCGCTTCGCCATTTGCTGAACGATGAGATTGCGCATCAGCAAGCCGTGGCAAAAGAGTCGTCGTTCATGGCCTTGCCAAGTGGGGCTGTGCACGCAGACCTGTTTCGCGACAACGCCTTGATGGTGGGCGATGCATTGGGCGGCGTGATTGACTTTTATTTTGCCGGGGTCGACACCTATTTGTTTGACCTGGCAGTCACGGTCAATGACTGGTGCATTCACCTGGACTCTGGCGAACTGGACCCTTCCCGCTTGCAAGCCTTGCTGAAGGCGTATCAGGCTGTACGCCCCCTGGCGCCCGAAGAACGGAGGCACTGGCAAGATGCGTTGCGGGCTGCGGCCTTGCGCTTCTGGACATCACGCCTGTTCGATTTCTATATGCCACGTAAAGCCGAAGTGTTGAACGTGAAAGACCCTGGCCACTTTGAGCGCGTGTTGCTGGCCCGACGGGCTGGCCTGCCTTTTTTGTTGTAACCGAATACCGTCTGCGAGGAATCACCCAATGGCAACCCACGTCAAAAGCTGCACCCCAAGCACAGGGTGGGATTGGCTGATGCAAGGCGTGCGTCTGTTCAAGCAAAAACCGGGGGAACTGTTTCTCTTTGGCAACACCTACCTTTTCATCATTCTGTTTGTGGGCATGCTGATTCCCTACCTGGGCGCAGCCATTGTGACGCTTGTTACGCCCGCACTCGGGTACGGCATCATGACGGCGGGCCGCATGGCACAAAAGGGGCTGCGGGTCACGCCCTCGGTCATGTTCACGGCGTTCACACCAGGCGAACGCATCAAGCTCAATCATTTTTTATTGCTGGGCGCCATTTATACCGGATTGTTTGCATTCATCAAGCTCATGGCCCATCTGGTGCTGGGCGCGCAGCCTGAGGCCAATTTTGGCGATCTGCAAAAAGCAGACCCTCAAGCCAACGCGGCACTGTTTGAGTATGTGCTGCTGTACATGATGTTTGTGGGCATCACCAGCCTGCCGGTGCTGATTGCGTTTTGGTATGCCCCGGTGCTGGTCGGCTGGCACAATATGAAACCCTTGCAGGCTTTGTTTTCAAGCTGGGTCGCCGTTTGGCGGAACAAAGGCGCATTCCTGATTTATGGCATGGGCTGGCTCATTTTAAGCCTGGGCTTCAGCTCGGTGCTGGTTACGCTGTTCACACTCATGGGTCTGCCCACCCCATTCGTAAGCGCCTTGAACATGTTGACCATTGCCGTGGTGATGGCGGTTTCTCTTTGCACGTTTTATCCCAGCTATGCAAGCGTGTTTGAGCACGACCCGAGCGAGGATCAAAAAAACATCAACCCGCACTGAACCAAAGCGCACGTCATGTTACGTAGTGGTTCCTTCAATTGGAACAACTTCGAGGATTTAACATGACAAACATTTGCACACACTTTGGAGCAGCAATTGGTTCAGGTGTCACAAGCGGAATTACGGCTGCTGCAGTTGGCACGATGACGTCTGCTTCTGCCTTGCTCGGAAGGGAGGTGATGAGAGCAGCAGGGGATCCCGTGGCCGACTTCTCTTTCAAAGACGTGGTGCTGCCCACCCTGGTGGGCTCGACCATTCTGTTGGGAGGCTTGGGCTTCTTGTTTGGTGCACTAACCGGCAAGCAAGTGAAAGTTGCTTGGTAAAAACTTTCGCTGCGTCTGGTCAAGTGCGCTGTAACTTGGCCAAACTCAGCATCAACCATTTCATGCCTTGCCTGCCAAAATTGATCTGAATGCGCTGGTCATCCCCCTCGCCTTCATAGGCCACAACCACCCCTGCTCCAAACTTTGTGTGTTCAACACCCGTACCAATCGGATAGGGACGATTGTTGACTTTGGTGGCATAGGCAATCCCGGCCGGCTTCGCATTGCCCCACACCTGGCTGTCCAATGCGTCCCATCCCTGGCTGGCGATGTGCGCCCGTTTGGGCGTGAGCCACTTCAACACATCATCGGGCAATTCGTCCAGAAACCTGGAGCGCAGATGGTAACGAATTTGACCGTGAAGCATGCGCTGCTGTGCATGGCTCAAAAACAGTTGTTCTCTGGCCCGCGTGATGGCCACATACATCAAGCGACGCTCTTCTTCCACCGCTTCCACACTGCTGCCATCGCCAGCCTCCACCGTGTTGCCAACGCTGTTTTCATGGGGAAACAGCCCCTCTTCCAGCCCGGTGACAAACACGCAGTGAAACTCCAGCCCCTTGGCCGCATGCGCGGTCATCAATTGCACCGCCTGCTCGCCCGCAGCGGCTGCATTGTCACCAGCCTCCAACGAGGCATGGGAGAGAAAATCCGCCAATGGCGTGATCAGTTTTTCTTCGTCCACCATGGTGGCTGCGGCGTCTTGATAATATCCTTCCGCAACGGCAAACGACGCGGCGGCGTTGACCAGTTCTTTCAGGTTCTCCACCCGGTCTTCACCGTCTTTGTCGGCCTGGTAATGCGCGATTAAACCGGAGTCGGCAATCACTTTGTCCACCAGCGCAGCCAAGCCCAAGCCGCGTGTTTCAAAACGCATGCGCTCCACCAGCTCTGCAAACTTGTTCAGGCTGGCCTGGGCTCGGCCCTCCATAAAACGAATGGCGCGGAACAAAGAGGTCTGGTTGGCTGTGGCCAAATCCTGCAATTGCTCGATGCTGCGCGCACCTATGCCCCTGGCTGGGAAATTGACCACACGGGAGAAAGAATTGTCATCGTCGGCATTGTCGAGCAGACGCAGATAAGCCAGCGCATGCTTGATTTCGGCGCGTTCAAAAAAGCGCAAACCACCATAAACCCGGTAGGGAATGCCTGCATTGAACAAGGCCTGTTCCACCACGCGTGACTGGGCGTTGGAACGGTACAGGATGGCAATGTCGGATCGGCTGTAGCCCTCTTCCAACGTGAGCTTTTTGATGCGGTCAATTACAAAAGCCGCTTCGTCTTGGTCGCTCACCGCTTCATAAACCCGAATGGCCTCGCCTTCGCCTGCGTCGGTCCACAGGTCTTTGCCCAAACGCGCCTTGTTGTGTGCAATCAACACGTTGGCCGCTTTGAGCACATTGCCCACCGAGCGGTAATTTTGCTCCAGCTTGATGCGGTTTTGCACATTGAAATCGCGCTCAAACTGCGCCATGTTGGCCACGCGCGCGCCCCGGAAGGCATAAATGGACTGGTCATCATCCCCCACGGCAAAGATGCATCCTTGCGGACCAGCAAGGCGCTTCAACCAGTGGTACTGCAAGGTGTTGGTGTCTTGAAATTCGTCCACCAAAATGTATTTGAAGCGCGCCTGGTAATGCTCGCGCAAGGCTGGGTTGGCCCCGAGCAGCTCAAAGCTGCGCAAGAGCAATTCGGCAAAATCCACCACCCCCTCGCGCTGGCACTGCAGTTCGTAGGCCTCGTACAAACGCGCCATCATGCGGTGGTACTCATCGTGAGCGTCCACATCTTTGGGGCGCAATCCCTGCTCTTTGGCAGAGCCAATGAAATAGCTCAATTGCTTGGGCGGAAATTTTTCTGCATCGATATTGAGCACTTTGTACATGCGCTTGATGGCAGAAAGCTGATCCTGCATGTCGAGAATCTGAAAAGCCTGAGGCAAACCTGCTTCTTTCCAGTGGGCTCTTAACATGCGGTTGCACAGGCCATGAAAGGTGCCCACCCACATGCTGCGCGTGTTGATGGGCAGCATGCTGGAAATGCGGTGAAGCATTTCTTTGGCAGCCTTGTTGGTGAAAGTGACAGCCAACACACCACCGGGCCCAACCTGGCCCGTCTGGATCAACCACGCAATGCGCGCTGTGAGCACTTTGGTTTTGCCGCTGCCTGCCCCAGCCAGAATAAGGGCAGATTCACGAGGCAGCGTCACGGCTGCCAACTGTTCGGGGTTCAGGCTCTCAAGCAAAGACACGTTTGTCACCAAAGTTGTGCAATCCTGTTGATTTTAACAGTGTTTCAGGGCGGGGCATTCCGCTTAAAAAACAGAAAGACCGATATAATGCTCGATTGCCCTGGTCTCAACGTGCACAGGGCCGTGCAACGCCGCTGACTCTTGAATTCTCTGCCACACACCATGCTCGACAAATACGCCGCCCAAAACATTGAAAACGCCGTTCAAGGCCAATGGAAGCAATCGGACGCCTACAAAGCAGAGGCGTTTGCGAAAGACTCAAGCGGCAAGCTCAAGCCCAAATACTATTGCGTGTCCATGCTGCCCTACCCCAGCGGCAAACTGCACATGGGCCATGTGCGCAACTACACCATCAATGATGTGATGATTCGCCAAAAGCGCATGAAGGGCTACAACACCCTGATGCCCATGGGCTGGGATGCGTTTGGCATGCCTGCTGAAAATGCCGCCATGGCCAACGGCAAGCCGCCCGCCGCCTGGACATACAGCAACATTGATTACATGAAAAAGCAGATGGAATCGATGGGCCTGGCCATCGACTGGTCCAAGGAAGTTGCCACCTGCAAACCCGACTACTACAAGTGGAACCAATGGCTGTTCTTGAAAATGCTTGAGAAAGGCATTGTCTACAAGAAAACCGGCACCGTGAACTGGGACCCGATTGATCAAACTGTATTGGCCAACGAACAAGTCATCGACGGCAAGGGCTGGCGCTCAGGTGCAGTGGTTGAAAAACGGGACATCCCCATGTACTACATGGCGATTACCAACTACGCCGATGTGCTGCTTCAGGATTTGAACGGCTTGCAGTGGCCCGAACGCGTCAAAGTGATGCAGGAAAACTGGATTGGCAAATCCACGGGGGTGCGTTTCGCCTTCCCACACAGCATCCAAGACGCACAAGGCAAACTGGTTCAGGACGGCAAGCTCTATGTGTTTACCACCCGAGCCGACACCATCATGGGGGTCACCTTCTGCGCCGTGGCGGCTGAACACCCCCTGGCCGCACTCGCGGCCGAAAACAATCCTGAACTTCAGGCCTTCATTGCCGAATGCAAGGCAGGTGGCGTGGCCGAGGCCGACATGGCCACGATGGAAAAAAAGGGCATGCCCACTGGGCTTAAAGTGACACACCCGCTGACGGGCGAAGAAGTGCCGGTGTGGGTGGGCAATTACGTGCTGATGAGCTATGGCGATGGCGCCGTGATGGGTGTGCCCGCACACGACGAGCGCGACTTTGCATTCGCTTTGAAGTACGGCATTGCCATCAAGCAGGTCATCCGCGTGCAAGGCGAAGTATTCAACAACGCCGAATGGGCCGAGTGGTATGGCGACAAAGAACGCGGCGTATGCGTGGCCAGCGGTCCACTGGATGGCCTGAATTACACAGCTGCGGTGGACAAGGTTGCAGAGCTGTTGACCGCCAAAGGCTTGGGAGAAAAGCGGATTCAATTCCGCCTGCGCGATTGGGGCATTTCGCGCCAGCGCTACTGGGGCACCCCCATACCCATGATTTATTGCGACACCTGTGGCGACGTGCCTGTGCCCGAGGCCGACCTGCCTGTGGTGTTGCCAGAAGACCTGGTGCCGGATGGCAGCGGCAACCCCTTGGCCAAAAGTGCGGCATTCTACGAATGCAAATGCCCCAAGTGTGGCAAACCCGCGCGCCGCGAGACCGACACCATGGACACCTTTGTGGATTCCAGCTGGTACTTCACACGCTATGTGTGCAACGATGCGCACACCATGACGGACGAACGCAGCGATTACTGGATGCCCATGGACCAGTACATCGGCGGCATTGAACACGCGATTTTGCACCTGCTGTACAGCCGCTTTTGGACCAAGGTCATGAACGACCTGGGCCTGGTGAAATTCCGTGAACCTGCCACTGCACTGCTCACTCAAGGCATGGTGCTGAACGACACCTATTACACCGAAGAAACCAACGGCAAAAAAACCTGGATCAACCCAGCCGATGTGGCTGTTGAGTTCGACGACAAAGGCCGCCCTGTGTCTGCAAAACTGGCCAGCACGGGTGCCCCAGTGCACATTGGCGGCGTGGAAAAAATGTCGAAGTCCAAAAACAACGGCATCGACCCACAAGCCCTGATCGACCAATACGGCGCAGACACGGCGCGCCTGTTTACCATGTTTGCGGCACCGCCCGAACAAAGCCTGGAGTGGAGCGACTCTGGCGTGGAAGGCGCACACCGCTTCCTGAAACGCTTGTACCAGTTGGCATTCAGTCAGCAAGAAGCCATCAAGGCCCAACCCCCTTTGAACACCGCCGAATTGAGCAAAGCGGCCCAGAACGCCCGCCGCGATGTGCATGAAATTCTGAAACAGGCCAACTTCGATTACGACCGCCACCAATACAACACGGTGGTGTCGGCTGGCATGAAAATGCTGAACACGCTGGATGCTTTCGCCAGCGAAGCCAACACACCTGCAGACCACGCGGTGTTGACCGAGGGTTTGAGCATTCTGTTGCGCGTACTGTATCCGATTGTGCCGCACATCACCTGCCACCTGTGGGCCAGCCTGAATTATCAGGCTGCCCATGGTGACCTGCTCGACGCCCCTTGGCCTGAAGTGGATGACAAGGCGCTGGTGCGTTCTGAATTGACTTTGATGGTTCAAGTCAACGGCAAACTGCGCGGCAGCATTGACGTGCCCGCCGACGCCGACAAAGCCAGCGTGGAGACTGCCGCGCTGGCCAGCGATGCCGCCCAAAAATTCATGGAAGGCAAACCTGCGAAAAAAGTGATTGTGGTACCCGGCAAACTGGTCAACATCGTGGTGTAAACACCAAAGGAACAATGCCCATGAAACGCACCATCCAATGGTTTACCGTGTTGCTGTTCAGCATGGCCGTTGCCGCCTGTGGCTTTCAGCTTCGTGGGCAGTATGACTTCGACTTCGACCGCATCAACCTGCGAGGGCTCGACAGGTCAGAAATGCAACAGAACATGGACTTGCAACTCCAGATTCTGGACCTCAAGGTCAACCCTGCCGAGGGCGCACCGCTGACCCTTACCCTGCTGAGCGAGACTCGGGACCGAAGCATTGTCACCTTCAGCGCCAGCGGGCGCGCGCGTGAGGTGCGGATCACCTACGACTTGCTCTATCAGGTGACCGACGCCAAAGGCGAGTTCCTCATTGCCACCAGCCAACTGAGCCAGCGGCGAGAGCTGCTCTACAGCGACGACCAGATTCTTGGCAAAGAGGCCGAAGAGAACCGCCTGTACACCGAAATGCAACGCGACATCGCCAGGCAAATCATCAGTCGGCTGAGCGCCTTGCAACTGGGCAAGAAGCAGTGAAACAAATCGCACTGGACAACTGGTTAAACAGCCCAACAGCGGGTCAAACACCCGCCGTACCCCAGTTGCTGTGCGTCTTCACCGATGAGCCTCTCTTTTTAACCCAGGCCACCGACCTGTACCGTACTCGGCTGAAAAAAAACCACGATAGCCAACGGCATGTGATCGATCTGGACAGGCAGTTTGACGAACAAGCCTTCCTGGGCCTGTTTGCCGAAGTGTCGCTGTTTGGTGATGTGGCGCTGGTCGACTTGCGCATACCGCAGCCCAAGCTGAACAAAGAGCAAGCCACGGTGCTGGCCACCGTGAGCCAATGGATTGCAAGTGGCCAAACCACTCACCACCTGCTGGTGAGTGGCCCAAGGCTGAACAAAACCCAGGAAAAATCCCCTGGCTTTGCCGAGCTTTTGCTGCACGGCTGTGAAGTGCAGTGCCGCCCCATCACCGCCGACAATCTGCCGGGCTGGATAGCACAAACGGCCAAACGCAGGCAGGTGCAACTGGACCACGAAACCTGCGCATGGTTGGCCGAAAAAACCGAAGGAAACCTCTTGGTGACCCATCAAACCATTGAGAAGCTCGCGCTGGAACTGGCCACAGGCGGCCAAATAAAGCTGGAGCAGGTTCAACACATGGTGGCCAACTCCGCCCGGTTCAATGTGTTTGACCTGGGGTCCAGCCTGTTGGCAGGCGACACCAAGCGCATCACGCGAATGCTGGAGGGCCTGCACGCCGAAGGCGAGGCCTCCACACTCGTGCTGTGGGCCCTGCAAGAGGAAATCCGTGCGATTCGGGACACACAAACAGCAATGCGTCGTGGAATGTCTTTGTCGGATGCATGCAGACAAAATAGAATTTGGGGAGCCAGGCAAACCCACATTGCTGCAGCCCTCAAACGACACACACCGGGCAGCCTGCAATCGCTGACTGCCTGGTGCTACCAAGCCGAAAAAACCATCAAGGGCATGAAAGCAGGCGAACCCTGGACCTTGCTGGAAATCATCGGACTGGGGATTGCGGGCGTGCAAACGCCCCCCATTTGGAACTGAACGATGAGCATTGAACAACACATCCTGGCGATCGGCCAGAAAGCACGCGCAGCGTCTGCCGCCATGGCACGCGCCAGCACAGCGGCAAAAAACACAGCCCTGCTGGAAACAGCCGCCCTGATTCGCGCCAACAAGGCGGCCTTGCAGACCGCCAACCAGGCGGACCTGGCGCAAGCGCAAGCCAATGGCCTGGAGCCCGCCTTGCTGGATCGCCTTGCGCTCAACGACAAGGCCATTGAAACCATGGCACTCGGCCTTGAACAAATAGCCCAGTTGCCAGACCCAATCGGTGAAATGACCGATTTCAAAAACCGCCCTTCCGGCATTTTGGTGGGCAAAATGCGTGTGCCCCTGGGTGTGATTGGCATTATTTACGAATCCCGTCCCAACGTTACAGTGGACGCGGCAGGTCTTTGCATCAAGTCGGGCAACAGCACCATTTTAAGGGGTGGCTCTGAGGCGTTCCGCTGCAACCAGGCTTTGGCCGCCCTCGTGGCAAAGGGCCTGGCCGCGGCAGGTCTGCCAGCCGACGCGGTGCAAGTGATCGACACCACCGATCGCGCTGCAGTGGGCACGCTCATCACCATGACCGAATATGTGGACGTGATCGTGCCCCGCGGTGGAAAAGGCTTGATTGAGCGCATTTCGCGCGATGCCAAGGTGCCAGTCATCAAACACCTGGATGGCATTTGCCATGTGTTCATCGACGAATCAGCCAAGGTGGAGCACGCCGTCAACATTGCCGACAACGCCAAAACCCACCGCTACGGCACCTGCAACACCATGGAAACCCTGTTGGTTCACCAGCACATCGCCAAAACCGTGCTGCCTGCCCTTGCCCAAAGGTATGCCGAGAAAGGCGTCGAACTGCGCGGCTGCAAACGCACCATGGCCCTCTTGCCTGCTGCCAAAACAGCCACTGAGGAAGACTGGAGCACAGAATACCTGGCCCCAATCCTGTCCATCAAGATTGTGGATCACCTGGACCAGGCGATTGCCCACATCAACCAGTATGGCTCGCACCACACTGACAGCATCGTGACCGACAACCACAGCCATGCCATGCGCTTTGTGCGCGAGGTGGACTCTGCTTCGGTCATGGTGAACGCCTCCACCCGGTTTGCCGATGGTTTTGAATACGGCCTGGGTGCTGAAATCGGCATATCCACCGACAAAATCCACGCCCGCGGTCCCGTGGGCCTGGAAGGGCTGACCAGTCAAAAGTACGTGGTGTTTGGCCACGGCGAAATTCGTCAATAAAGGAGCAGCACACATGGACGGATATCTTTGGGTGAAATCGTTTCACATTCTTTTTGTGGCCGCATGGTTTGCAGGGCTGTTTTATTTGCCACGCATTTATGTCAACCTCGCCATGGAAACAGAACCCGCAGCCACTGCAAGGCTCTTGCTGATGGCCAAGAAGCTTTACAAATTCATGACGCTGTTGGCCATCCCCGCATTGCTGCTGGGCTTTGCCTTGGTGGGGGGTTATCAAATCGGCATCGGTGGCCAGAGTGGCTGGCTTCATGCAAAAATCCTGGTGGTGTTCTTGATTGCGGGCTATCACCACGGCTGCGGTCGGTTGCTGCGCAAATTCGAGCGAGGCGAAAACACCAAGAGCCACACCTTCTACCGTTGGTTCAACGAAGTGCCAGTGGTGCTCATGGCCATTGCCATCATTCTTGTGGTGGTCAAACCCTTCTAAATGCAAAACACCAACAAAACCAAAGGCCGGGAAAACTCGGCGACCCGCCCCGTTTACAACTGCTTTGCCAGTTGCCCGCGCGGGCTGGAGACCTTGCTTCTGCAAGAGCTCGAAACCATGGGCGCCAAGCGGGGCCGCGTGGTCACCGGGGGCTGCACCTTCGAAGCCAGTTGGCGACAGGCCACCCGCATGACTTACTGGACACGCTTTGCAGGCCGCATCGGCCTGGAGCTGGCGCGTGGCCCATGCGGTGGCGACGAAGACCTGTACACATTGGCCAAAGGGGTGGACTGGTCCAATTGGTTCAAGCTCTCTCACACGTTCCGGGTTGATCTGAACAACCTGGGCGCAGACCTCAAAAGCCCGCGCTTCACCCAATTGCGCCTCAAAGACGGCGTGTGCGACGCATTCAACGCGCAGTTTGACGAGCGCCCCAGCGTGAGTGTGGATGCGCCGGATGTACGCATCTTTGCCGCTGTAACACCCGCCGAGGCGATGATTTATATTGATCTCGCCGGTGAAAACCTCTTTAAACGGGGGTGGCGCCAAGAACAGGGCGTGGCCCCCCTCAAAGAAAACCTGGCAGCAGGATTGTGGCAAATTGCCCGGCAAAGCCAAGCCGGGCAAGCGGCCAAAGTCTTTTTGGATCCCTTTTGCGGCAGCGGCACCTTGGTGATTGAATCCCTGTCTGCCCTGTGCGACCGTGCACCCGGCCTTGAGCGCGCCTTCGCGTTTGAAAACCTCAAACCTTTCAAGCCTGAATGGGGGCAGGAACTACAAGAAGACGCCAACAACCGGTTCAACAAGGGCTTGGATCGAGCACTCTCAGACAAGCACTTCCAATGGTACGGCAGCGACATCACCGAAGCGCTCGTGGCCATGGCAGTCGAGAACACCAAACGTGCAGGGTTCGAAGAATTGATGGAGGCTGGCTTGGTGCAGTACAGCCAGCGCGACGCCCTCACCGTAGAGCCCCCGGCGAATTCGGGGGTGGTGTTGAGCAACCCGCCTTACGGCGAACGTGTTCGTGCCAAGGGTGCAGACGTGCCTGAGGACGAAGCCTACGAGCGGCTGTTCAAAGCCTATGGGGACGTGCTGAAAAACCGTTTTTCAGGGTGGACAGCGTTTTTGTTCTCAGGCGACTTGCAGATCAAGCACACGCTGGGCCTCAGCCCAAAACGCAAAACACCACTGTTCAATGGCCCCATTGAGTGCAGGCTGTTCGAAATTCCCCTCACCAAAGGCGTGTATCGCCCCAGGGCTGGAGAAAACGGCGAACCGCAACCCTAGGGCTGCGGTGGACAGCTGACTACTCCGCCAACAGTTTGGCAATGTCCGCCTTCAATTCTTCCGGCTTGGTGGTGGGCGCATAGCGCTTGAACACCTCACCATTTTTTCGAACCAAAAACTTGGTGAAATTCCACTTGATGGCCTCTGTGCCCAAAATGCCCTTGGCTTCGCTGGTCAAGTGTTTGAACAGAGGATGTGCTTCCGAACCATTCACATCCACCTTTTCGGACATCAAAAAATCCACGCCGTAATTCTTTTGGCAAAAGGCACCAATTTCACTTTCATCGCCCGGCTCCTGGCGACCAAACTGGTTGCATGGAAAGCCAATCACCACCAAGCCATCGTCCTTCAATGCGGTGTGCAAGGCCTGTAGTCCCTCGTATTGCGGCGTAAACCCGCATTTGCTGGCGGTGTTCACAATCAAAAGCACCTTGCCGGCATAATCCGCAAGGTTTAAAGGTTTTCCATCCAGTGTTTTGCTGGAGAATTCGTACACGCCCTGGGCCATGGTTTTGTTTGTCCTGTCTGGAGTCAATCCAGCCAGCAGTGTAGCGCCAATCCTGCGCGGCGTTTAGAGCTTTATTCAATGCGCGTTGGTCTGGCTCAGGCAACTCATGGCAACCTCGCGACTGATTTTTCCAGAGACAAGCAGCCGTTGAACCGCCTGATCCATGGTTTGCATGCCGTGCTGTCCACCGGTCTGAATCGATGAAGTCATCTGAGCC
>DASUEC010000178.1:0-2590 GCA_036275255.1 Limnobacter sp.
CACCACTGCTTTGAAGGGATCGGCCCGGTTGATTTGAACCACGTAGCCATTTTCGGCTTTCAATGCGCTTTGCAGTTGGTGGGTGTACCCCCCGACGCTTCTCCAGCGCATCACACAAGCCGCAAACTTGCATTCAATGGATTCAACTGTCCAGCCCGGCACGTAAAAAGGCTGGTCGTAGATCAGGTTGAGCAGCTTGTTGTAGTCGCTGGTGGACAAGCCCACGCGCCCTTGGTTGTCAATCAGGGCCTGGCTGTACTCAATGGTTTTGTCGGTGAGGGCGATTTGCTCAGCCAGCAGGCGCTTTTGGGTTTCTGTTTCGTAGTAGTCGTAGCCAAACATCGCGGCAATCAACACACCGATGAGCAGTGCAACTTGAGCAATGTTTTTATAATCCAGCGGCACGGTTTGGATTCGGTCTGCGCGCGAAGCATGCTGCTTGAAAAACGCAGAGTCATCCACAACATGCTCATCGGCCATCCAGATTTTGGTGTCGTTGCTGACCACTTTGTAAGGCTGACCACCAACGCGGCTGCGTTGGTAGTACTCCATCATGGCGATGATCTCTGACTCTGTAGCAATCACATCCATGGTGGGCACGCCGTTTTCAATCACCACCAGCACCACTTCACCCAAGCGATTGCCCGTGCGGATGCGCCAAGCAACCAATGTGTCGGACTCCTGAAACGCCCTGGCCAACACAGCCGCCAAAGAAAACTGACTGTCGGTTCGCTCTTCCTTGCTCAAAGAATCGTCGTAGCTGTCATAGCCTGCCACCAGCAATTTTGAAGACTTCACACTCGCCCACAAATTGCAATCCATGAGCTGCCCGTACTCTCGAATTTCAGCCATCCGCCTGAAAAAGCGTTTGGAGAACACGGGCTGCCAAGACAGGCCGGCGACCATGAGCCGTTTGGAATAGCTGCCGATGACAGAGGTTTGTTCTTTCATGGGCGTTTACAGAATAATTGCTCGCACAAAAACAATGAAGTTCTCACGCTCGGCGCTGCTGGTTTTTGACCCTCCCCACCAAAGGCTTAGGTTGTCGGCCAGGGTGCGGTTGTCGGCTTGTGACACATCCCTGGACAAGCCCGTGATGGCCATCACCTCGCCGGGTTTCAAGGCAACGGTGAATTGATCCGAAATGGCGCTGGTGTTTGGGGTTTGCACGCGCTGTAGCGTGTCGCCGCTGCCTGTGGTGACCTCAAACAGGCCCAGCAGGTCCGACAGGCTTACCCCCATTTTCAGCATCACCGTGTTGTTCTCTAGAATAAGGGGCATCACCGCATACTGATCGCCCGTGGTGATCGAGCTTGTGGTCAGGCCAGGCAGACCAGTGCCTCCGCCCAAGGCCGAGGCCACCGAGGGCTTGGTTTCAGACAAATACCCGGTGGTGTTGAGCCGTGCTTTTCTGGCCCATTGGCGGTTTAATGCAATCAGTGAGATGGGGCGGTGTTGCACATTGTTGCCAACTTGGTTGAGCGCGTTGATCACCGCAGAGGAATCACCAAATCGACGATTCAAATCGGAGTTGGCACCCACCGCAGGCAGAATCGTGGCGGTCACCGAGCCCACATTGCCCGAGGTGAGGGTGGTGGGCGATGTGGCACCCAAACTGAAGGTGTTGGACAGGCTGCGGTAAAATGCAGTCCAGTCCACACCCAGCTCATTGGTGGCGCTGGTGCTCACCGAGTAGATGTCCATCTGGATGTGCACTTGTTTGAGCATGTTCGTGTTTTCTGCGCGAATAAAATCACGCACCATGGCTTGCACGTCTTTGCTGGTCTTCACCACCAAACGGCCCGAGCCATCGGCCACAATCACTTCTGACCCAGGCACACCCTCCACCATCTTTTTGACCACACTGATCAAGCTGGTCAAGCCATTGATGGCGCCTTGCTCGGCCACGTTGAGTTGTGAAGACGCGCTGATGCCTTGGCCCGTCGTGGAACCGGTGCTTCCAGAATTGATGTTGTAGTTGTAGCCGTTGGGGAAAGTGGCCAACTCGTAGATCGCGGTGGTGAATCGCATCACATGGATCGCACCATCCCGGTATTCCCAAGACAGGCCCAATTGGTCCGTGATGTGGTCCAGAAACCCACTCAAACTGCCCCGCCAGTTCACGCTGCTGGAGGGTAGGGTTAAGGCGACCGGCTCGTTGCTGGCACCGCTGGCGCCACTGGGTGGCAATGGCACGTTGTTGCTGGTGGCGGCAGGAAGCGCTTGAACGGCTGCGGCCAGGCTGCCAGCCACAGCGCCACCGGCTGTGGGCGATGCGCCGTTGGACGCTGCCGCGGTGTTGTTTGGTGTGGCTGCGGGTGCTGGATTGGAGGATGTGCTGCTCGCGGGTTGTGAGTGAACATCCTGGGTGATTCGAACTGGAATGCCCACCATCTGCGACAAGCGAGACATCACCTGCGACAAGGGCATGCTGTTGCGACCGTCTGCAAATCGGATCACGTATTCGGATGAAAAACTGGCCGGCAATTTGTCATCTGCATTGGCAGGCAGCATTACCGCACCCACCCAACTCTTGCTGGAGTGGCGCAACACCTTGGGCTTGATCTGCTGTTGTGCCGCCTGGTCCGCA
>DASUEC010000179.1:0-2331 GCA_036275255.1 Limnobacter sp.
AATTGAAGAGTTTCCGATGCTAACAGCAATCGCAGAGAACATCGACCATTTGAGAAAAACACGCTTGTTTTGAGTCACTGCCGTTGCCTTATTTCAAAGTTGCTGTGAGTCTTCTTGAACAATTTTCCAGTTGGTTCCCACCTTCATCCAATACTGCTGCTTGCGGGTTTTCCCGGAAAGTTTGTCTTGTTGGACAAAGGACACCACCATCATGTCTTTGTCGCTGGGGTAACGCATCACTGACAGATCGTCGATCTGTATGCTGCCAAAGGATTTGCTGTTAACCTGCTTGGCCTGTTGCCATTGAACCAGGTCCATGCCGTCGATTTTTACATTGCTGGCGTAATGATAAATGCCCTTGGAAAAACCTTTCTCTAGGTCTTCCTGCCAGGCCTTCACCATGCGCAGGGCCGCTTTGCGATGACTCTTCCACACATCCGTTGGTACAAAATCCAGCCGCTCACTGATTACCACTTGTGTGGTCCCCACGTCCACAAATTGCTTGAGCGCGAGCAAGTCCTGATTGGCAAGCACCACACAGCCGTCGCTGGCTTTGGGTGGGCGGCTTGCGTATTGCTTGGGCATGCCATGCAGCCAAATGCCATAGCCAGTCTTGCCCAGGCGTTTGTCCCAGGCGTTGGGGTAGTCGATGGGCAGTGCGATGGGGCCGTAGAAGTCGGTGAGTTTCTCTTTGGGCAACAATTCGGTGATCGTGTAAACCCCGATCGGTGTTCGTTTGTCGCCTTCGCGCTCTTTCACCGCCCCCATTTTGCCCTGCGACACGTAAAAGTCTGTCACCAGACGGGGGGTCGGGAAGGTGTTTTCGTAGAGAAACAGTCGGGATCGGGAAGTGTCCACCAGAATGACGAATTTTTGGTCATCCCTGAGTTCAACCAGCTCCGAGGGCAAGAGGTCTTTTCGTGGCCTGTCTTTCACCGCTTTGAATCGCGCAACCGCCTCCTCGCGAAGCTCCCTTAGTTCATCTTGCTTGCCTTTGGGCACATTGGGAATGTCGCCTATGGCTTGAACGGGGCGACCCGCTTTGAGAGACAAAATGTCCCCACGAAGCATGTGGCCCAAGTGAAAGTTTGGGAACTCGGTCACCAGGCGGTTGGCCACTTCAAGTGCGGCGTTCAGGTCGTTGTCGCTCAAGGCGGTGTAAATGCTCTCCACCGCTGTGTCAATCACAGGTTTGTAGCCTTGCCGTTCAAAAAGGTGCCCAGCCAGTGGATTGGCGCTGTTTTGCGGGTAGCTGTAGGCCGCCAGCGAGACGCCGTCCAACGGGTCTTGGGGTGCAAATGAAGGGGCTGCGGTAAACATCCAGAAAGCCAGCGGGGTGATCAGCTTCAGAAGCCTGCCGCCCACCCCGGCTACAACACGCCATTGCATTTAGCCACCCACCTGCTCGCTGGTGATTTTCCAGGTGCCATCTTCCTGTTTCATGGTCAGCGTTTTGCTGGATACGTTGTTCAAACGATTTGAAAAATAGCTTTGCCTGAACTTGACCACGGCTGTGTCACCAGTGATGGTGATCAGCGGGTTTTCAACAACTACGCGAATGGTCTCTTTGCCAACAATGCGCTGTTCGCGCATTTTTTCCCAATTGCCACGGCTCATGTTGCCAGGCGTGCTGAACTCTCTGCTGTATGCCCCAAGGTAGTTGGGCATGTCTTGTTCAGACCAGGCCTTGGCCCACTTTTCAACCGATGCGAGCACTGCGCTGTCCATTCCAATGGTGTTGGGTTTGCTCGCGGCAGGTTTTGTGGCCGTGATGGCCGGGGCAGAAGGCACAACAGCCGCCACTGGCGGGGGTGTAACCGCTGGCGTTGGTATTGCGGCAGGTTTTGGCGCAGGCGCTTCTGCCACCACCGGTGGCTTGGGTTCTGGGGCCGCAGGTTTGGGCTCTGGCTTGGGTGCGGCCTTGCTGGCTGGTTGGGCCGCAGCAACCTGAACAGGGGCCTGCCCTGCGATCAGGTTACGCACCATGGAGAGTTTTGTTTGTGCCGTTGAATTGCGACCATCGAGCTGCAGGGCCTTGTCGTAAGACTGACTGGCCAGCTTGGCATACACGTCGCCAAGGTTTTCGTGCGCGGTGGCATAGCTCGGGTGCGTGCGGATGGCCATTTCAAGGGCTTCGCGGGCCTTTTCGTATTCACCCCGGCCAGCGTATAGCACCGCGAGGTTATTGTAGGGTTCGGGCAGTTCGGGATAATCTTCCGTGAGCTTGGTGAATACCGTGATGGCTTCACCAATTTTGTTGCGTTCTGTGAGAATGAGGCCTTTGAGGAAGCGCATCTGGGCGTCGTTTGGGCGGGAGGCCAAAAATGCATC
>DASUEC010000180.1:0-13348 GCA_036275255.1 Limnobacter sp.
GTTGATCTGGAACTACCCGGTGTACGCCTTGGCAGACCGGGTTGCCCAGGCCAGCCAAGGGCGCTTGCAAGTGTTGCACAGCCAGGGCTCGGTGTGGGCGGGGCAGGTGCAACTTGGCGTGTCCGATGGCGGGCGCTTGTATGCCATCGGCGAACCGCTTGGCTGGAAATTGGTGTTTGGCCAGGCCGGGCATTGGCTGGGACTGGCGCTTGAACATCCAAAACTCCTGGGTGTTCTGCATCTGGGTGTGAATGCCGACGGTATTAGTATAGGCAACGGGGAAATGCGCTTGCCAGCCGCGTGGCTGAGCGCACTGGGAGCACCATTCAACACCATTCGGCCAGAGGGTTTGTTGCAAATGCGCTGGCAGGCGTGGCGGCATGGGCAAGACATGAATGTGCAAATACAATGGCAAGATGCCCAGTCTGCGCTGGCCAGTATTCGCCCCTTGGGCGAATATGTCATCAGCGTGACTGGAAATCCTGATACAAAGTTGAACCTGGATTTGAAAACCCGCAAAGGCCCGCTTCAACTGGAGGGCCAGGGTCATTGGACAGCGGGGCAACGCTTTGTTTTTAACGGGTATGCCAGCTCGGACGAGAAAAGCAGGGAGGCCTTGACAGGCCTGTTGAGCCAGATGGGAAGACGTGAGGGCGACCAGTACCGCCTGGGTGTATTTTGATGAGCAAGAACAATACAAAAGGAACAGTGACTTTGAACACTGAACAGTTGGGGCGGGTGAGACGCTCATTGATTGGCCTGGCAATTGCTGGACTCGGCTTGGGTGTCAACCTGCATGCACCAGCTCAAAACCTTAACCAGCAAAGTGGCAACACCCTGCGCGGCAGTGCAGAAGACAGGTTCGCCCTGAATTTTGTGAACGCTGAAATTGACGCGGTGGTGAGAGCCATTGGCTCGTTCACCAACCAAACCTTCGTGGTGGACCCACGGGTGCGTGGCACCATCTCCCTGGTGTCGCCCGAGCCTTTGAGCGCAACCGATGCAAAAAATGCCTTGCTGGCCGCTTTGCGCCTGCAGGGCTTCACCATCGTGGAGAGCGGTGGCGTAGCGCGTGTGGTTCCAGAGAACGACGCCAAGGTGCAGGCCTCCAACGAGGTCGACCCCCGGCGCGCGATGAATCAGGCTGGCGGAGCCATTGTCACCCAGGTTTTTCAGCTCAATTACGAGTCAGCCACCGCGCTGGTGCCCGTGCTGAGGCCCCTGATTGCGCCCAACAACACCATTGCAGCCTACCCCAACAACAACACCTTGGTGATCACCGATTACGCGGACAACCTGCAGCGGATCGCCCGCATCATCGCCACCATTGATGGGCCCTCGTCGGGCGATCTGGAGGTGGTCAACCTCGAACATGCCCTGGCTGTGGACCTGGCCGCCATCCTCAATCGCATGCTTGATGAAGGCAACCGGGGCACCGGTGCTGCCGTGGATGCCGGGCAGCGGCTCACCGTGATGGCAGACCCACGCACCAACAGCCTGTTGTTGCGTACCCCCAGCAAGGCGCGAATCAACCTGGCCAAGGCGCTGATCCAACGCCTGGACCAACCAACCAAGCAGCCTGGCAATGTTTGGGTGGTTTATCTCAAAAATGCGGAGGCGGCCAAACTGGCCAAAACCCTGCAAGCGGTGCTCACCAACAGCCCGGTGTCCGAGACTGGGAACAGCAGCGCAAGCAGCCTGGGGGGCGGCAGTGTGGGCAATGGGGGCTTGAGTGGCGAGAGCAACAACAGCACCCGCAACATCACCAACGGCAATGCGGGCCTGGGGCTGGGCGGCAGTGGTGGCAGCGGGCTGGGCACATCCTCGGGCCAACTGAGCGCCGCATCGGGGGTGACCGACCTGAACAGCGGTGGGATTGTTCAAGCGGACCCGTCGACCAACTCGTTGATCATCACAGCACCAGAGCCGGTTTACCGCAATCTGCGATCCATCATCGAGAAACTCGATGTGCGAAGGGCGCAAGTGTTTGTTGAAAGCCTGATCGTGGAGGTGTCCACCGACAAGGCCGCAGAATTCGGCATTCAATTTCAGGGCCTGTCGGGGGCAAATGCCAATGGCGTGCGGGTGATTGGTGGCACCAATTTCAACGACCCCACCTCGGGCAGCAACATTCTGGGTGCTGCAGCAAACCTGGGGTCTGTGGGGCGCGGCTTGAACATCGGCATCATCGATGGGCAGGTCAACATTCCGGGCATTGGCACCATCTCCAACCTCGGGTTTTTGGCGCGTGCACTCGAGACCAAGGCCGATGCCAACATTCTGTCCACACCGAACATCCTCACGCTGGACAATGAAGAAGCCAAGATCGTGATTGGCCAGAACGTGCCCTTCATCACGGGCCAGTTCACCAACACGGGCGGCAACGGCGCAACCGTGAACCCGTTCCAGACCATTGAGCGGCAGGACGTGGGCCTCACACTGCGCGTCAAACCGCAGGTCTCTGAAGGTGGCGTGGTGAAGCTGGGCATCTTTCAGGAAGTCAGCTCGGTGGTGGATGCAACAAACGTCTCGGGCATCATCACCAACAAACGCTCCATTGAAAGCAATGTGCTGGTTGAGACCGGCAACATCATTGTGCTGGGTGGCTTGGTGGAAGACCGCGTTACAGGCGGCGAGGAGAAGGTGCCTGGCCTGGGCGATGTGCCGTTCATCGGCAACTTTTTTCGCTATGACAACCGGCGACGCCAAAAAACAAACCTCATGGTGTTTTTGCGACCTGTGGTGGTGCGCAACGAGGATCAGGCCCAAAGCATCGTGACCAACCGCTATGACTACATGCGGGCACTTCAGCAGCAGGCTCAACCTGAGCAGCGCTTTGGTCTGCCAGACATGCAGGCCCCCGTGCTGCCAGCCCGCCGCCCACGCGATGCGGCCAACCCACAGAATGCCAAACCAAGCCAGCCAGCGCCAGGCGATGGGGCCATACAGCTTACGCCCAGCACGCGCATTCTCGTGGTGCCACGCCCCAACCAGGGCACCACGCAGGGGGAGAAGCGGCCTTGAGCGATTTGCGTTTTAATCCGCAAACCGTGGGGCGTCTGCATTACGGCTTTGCACGCCAAAACCAGGTGCTTTGCCTGGAAGCCGGTGCCGGGTTGTGGCGCCTGGCTTTTGGCAGCCGCACACCCAGCCACGCCCTGATTGAAGCCCAGCGTGTGGTGCCCTGCCCCATAGACTGGGTGTTTTGCGAAGACGCTGCCCTGCTGGAAAAAACCATCAACATGGCCTATTCCAACCAGGAGACGAGCGCTGCGGCGGTGGCCGATGAGGTGGCCGGAGACCTGGACCTCACCCAGATGATGCAGGACATCCCCGCGGTGGAAGACCTGCTGGAAACCGAGGACGACGCACCGATCATCCGGATGATCAATGCGCTCTTGACGCAAGCCAGCCGGGACGGTGCGTCGGACATTCATATTGAGGCCTTTGAGACGCACTCGGCTGTGAGATTCCGGGTGGATGGCACGCTGCGCGACGTGCTGCAACCCCGACGCGAATTGCACTCGGCACTCATTTCTCGAATCAAGATCATGGCCAGCCTGGACATTGCAGAAAAACGCCTGCCCCAGGACGGCCGCATCACCTTGCGCATTGGCGGCAAACCCATGGATGTGCGCGTGTCCACCCTGCCCACCGGCCATGGCGAACGTGCGGTGCTGCGCTTGCTCGACAAGGAAGCGGGCCGGCTGGAGCTGAGCCGGCTGGGCATGCCCGAGCACACGCTCAAGGAAATGGACCGGCTTTGCAACATGCCACACGGCATTGTGCTGGTGACCGGCCCCACGGGTTCAGGCAAAACCACCACGCTGTATGCGGCGCTCTCCCGCATCGACTCGTCCACCACCAACGTGATGACAGTGGAAGACCCGGTTGAATACGATTTGCCGGGCATCAGCCAAACGCCAGTGAATGCAAAAATAGACATGACATTTGCCAAGGCCTTGCGCGCCATTTTGCGGCAAGACCCGGATGTGATCATGATTGGTGAAATCCGAGACCTGGAAACTGCACAAATTGCAGTGCAGGCCTCACTCACCGGTCACCTGGTGCTGGCCACCCTGCACACCAATGACTCGGTGAGCGCGGTGACCCGCTTGGTGGACATGGGGGTGGAGCCTTTCCTGCTGTCTTCCAGTCTGCTTGGGGTGCTGGCACAGCGCCTGGTGCGCAGGCTCTGCCCGCATTGCAAAACCAGCACACACGATGAACAGGGGCAAAAGCATTGGCATGCCCATGGTTGCGACCATTGTGGTCACACGGGTTACGTTGGGCGCACGGGCGTGTATGAGCTGTTCACGGTGGACGATGACATCCGCGCGATGATCCACAATGAGGTGTCTGAAGCGGAGATGCGCAACCTTGCCCTGCGCAAGGGCATGAAAACCATGCGCGAGGACGGGCAACGCTGGGTGAACACCGGCACCACCACGCTTGAAGAACTGTTGCGCGTGACGCGGGACTAACACGCAGCCATGGCCGTATTTCGCTACGAAGCGCTGAATGCGCAAGGCAAAACCACCAAAGGCTCACTGGAGGCAGACTCGGCCCGTGCGGCGCGCAACCACCTGCGCATGCAGGGCATGACACCGATTGCCGTCGAAGAGGTGGGCAATCCGCAGAAAGGCAACAAGCGACGAAACCCTTTTGAGCGTGAGTTGAGCAGCCGGGAGGTGGTCTTGTTCACCCGGCAACTGGCCAGCCTTTTGCAGGCACGCCTTGCTCTGGCACAAGCCTTGGCTGCCTTGGTGGAGCAAGCGGAAAAACCCCTGATCCGTGAACGGATCAACAGCATTCGCTCGGAGGTTACCTCGGGCACGGCTCTGTCACAGGCGCTTGCAAGTTATCCAAAAGCGTTTCCTGAAATGTATGTGGCCACGGTGGCTGCCGGAGAAAACACCGGCGACCTGGGGGGAGTGCTTTCCAAACTGGCCGATGCGCTGGAG
Source organism: Limnobacter sp. (assembly GCA_036275255.1). GTDB lineage: Bacteria > Pseudomonadota > Gammaproteobacteria > Burkholderiales > Burkholderiaceae_B > Limnobacter. The sequence continues at coordinate 4,965 of DASUEC010000180.1, forward strand.
GCCAGGCAGGCGCTTCAACAGAAAGTGAGTGCTGCATTCATTTACCCCGCCATCGTGACCGTGGTGGCCCTGATGGTGGTGGTTGGATTGCTCACGTACGTGGTGCCTCAGGTGGTGTCTGTGTTTGAAAACACCAACCAGGCGCTGCCCACACTCACCGTGGTGATGATTGCCCTGTCCGACTTTTTAAGGGCATGGGGCTGGTTGCTTGCGCTGACACTTGTTGCAGCCAGCTACGCATTTCGCAACGCCCTAAAGAACAAGGCTTTCAAACTGCGCTTTGACGACGCCGTGTTGGGGCTGCCGGTGGTGGGCCCTTTTGTGCGCGCTGTCAATACAGCGAGGCTGGCTTCCACCCTGTCTATTTTGGTGGGCAGCGGCGTACCCATCCTCAAGGCGCTGGCGGCTGCCAACCGCACCTTGGGCAACAGTGCCCTTCAACTGGCCATGGTGGATGTGCAAGAACGCGTCAAAGAGGGCAGCCCATTGAGCAAGGCCATGGGCAAGAGCGGGCTGTTTCCCCCTGTGCTGACGCACCTGGTGGCCAGTGGGGAGGCCACGGGTCAATTGGCTGCGATGCTGGAGCGGGCCTCTGACTCCCAACGCACGGAGGTGGAACGAAAGGCCATGTGGCTGACCAGCCTGATGGAGCCCGTGCTGATCCTGGTGATGGGTTTGATTGTGCTGTTGATCGTGCTGGCGGTCATGATGCCCATCATCGAAGTCAACCAGTTGATACAGTGAGCAAGCCACCATGAATGCAGAGAGCACTGGCCCGATTCGCGTGTTTGTGGTGGACGACGATGAGCAAATCCAGAAAGCCATCCAGCAAGCGATTCAAAGCCACACTGAGCTGGTGTGGCTCGGTGGAGCACACACGCTGCAAGAGGCACTGGCACAGGTTCAGATCGTGCAGCCCGATGTTGTGCTGGTCGACCTCGGCTTGCCCGACGGCAGCGGGCTGGCGTTGATTGCCCACGTCAACCAGCATTTGCCCAATTGCGAGAGCATGGTGCTGACGGTGTTTGGCGATGAGTCCCATGTGATTTCCAGCATCGAGGCCGGTGCCACCGGCTACCTCACCAAAGACACACAAACCAGCGACATCTTGGAGCGGCTCAAACAACTGCGTGCAGGTGGCTCACCCATCAGTCCAGTGATCGCCAGGCGCTTGCTCAAGCGGTTCAGACAAACCAAGACCGAACCCGATGCGGTGTTGCAGGCCAAGCAGCTTGCAGCAAAATTCACACCACTGTCCGAGCGTGAACTCGAGGTGCTGGAAATGGTGGCCAAGGGTTTTATGCAGGCTGAAATTGCCGAATTGCTGGAGGTTTCCATCAACACGGTGAGCACCTATGTGAAACGCATTTATCGCAAGTTGGCAGTCAACTCACGCACAGGTGCTGTTCACCGCGCCAGTGAACTCGGGCTGATTTCCCTTCGGGACCAGTGAGCAGCATGCCCGCACTGTCTGCCTGGGCCAAGAAACTGATTGCCCTCTACGCTGGTGCCGGTCTGTTTTTTGCGCTGCTGGCAGGGTTGTTGACCTACCACATCATGCAGGATGAGCCGCAGGACCCGGGTGCCATTGAGATCACTCAAGCACGCCTCTTGCGCGCAGACGCTTACCAGATGTATCCCCCATATCGACTGCGCACGGCCCCCACGGTGGCGTTGCCAGACCGCATCGATGAATGGCTTAAAACGCCGGGCGGCTATTATTGGTATGAGTTCGAGTTCCAGTACGATGCCGACAGGCCTGTGGAGTCGATTTACATTCCCCGGTTTGCCATGAATGCAGAGGTCTACCTGAACGGCGAACGGGTGGGCTATTTTGGCCCGATGGACGACAAACAACCCGAACGCAACTGGAACAGGCCACAAATCGTCAACCTGGGCCCCAGCCAGGTTCGCTTGGGCGAGAACACCGTGTCCATCCAGGTGTTTTCTTTTGAAGATTACATGGCAGGGCTTTCGACCGTGTGGCTGGGACAGGACGCAGATCTGCGGCGGGCCTACCGCATTCGGCATGAGGTTCAAATCACCTCGGTGTACTTGAGCACGGCCTTTGTGCTGGGGGCAGGGATTGTGTTGACCATCCTGCTGGGCTTGGGCAAATCCAGAAGTTTCAATCTCATGCTGCTGGCGGCTGTGTGCTTTTTGTGGGGGGTGCGCAACCTCGCCTTTCTAACCACCACACCACCCTTTGAACACGCGATCTGGATTCGAATCACGCAAGGGGGCTTGCTGTTGTTTGCCGCCACCCTGGTGCTGTTGATCCTGGTGTATTGCCAAACGCCAAAAAGACATTGGGTGTGGCGGCTTTGGTGGTTTTACAGCCTGACCTTTCCGCTTCTGCTTGCCATCAAGGCGGAGTGGGCCCTGAGGCTTGTGAGCTATTACGGATTTGTGGGCCTGTTGGTGTACGCATGGGGCGTGAGCACCTTGATGCGCCTGGGCAACAGTCGCCAGAGCCTGGCCCCCCATTTTTTTGCTTTTGGCATGCTTTGCTTTGTTTGTCTCAGTGTGACCGACCTGCTCTTCCTGATTGGCGTCACGCCCTTTGATGGCTATTTTTTGAATCAGTACATCGGCGCAATGATGTTCCTGGCCATGAGCTATTTCCTGATTGACCGTTACAGTGGCTTGCTGCAAGAGGCAGACCAATTCAATGAAACCCTTCAACAACGCTTGATAGAGCGCGAAGCGGAGTTGGCCACCCAATATGAAAAAGTGAAAAAAATCGACCAGGAAGCAGTGAGACTGGCCGAGCGCCATCGCTTGATGGCTGACATGCACGACGGCATGGGGGCACATTTGGTGGCCGCCATTCACCAGTTGCAATCCCCGGTGTTTGACCGGCAAAGCACCTTGCAGTTGCTGGAAAGCGGTTTGCGCGATTTGCAACTGACAATTGACTCGCTTGAGCCCATTGAGGGCGACCTTGTCACCTTGCTTGGGGCATTCCGCTACCGCATCGCCAGCAGCTTGAAATCTGCGGGAATCGACCTGGTTTGGTCGGTCGAGCAAGACATTCCCGAACTGGATTACCTGGATCCCCGCAACTGCCTGCATGTGCTGCGGATTGTGCAGGAGGTGTTTACCAACATCTTGAAGCATGCAAAGGCCTCGGAGGTGCATGTGTCGGTGTCAAGGGGACCTAAACATGTGGGTGTGCATATACGGGACAACGGGGTAGGATTCAGGTTGGACGATGCCAGCACCGGCAAGGGGATGAAAACCTTGCAATACCGTGCTGCGCAATTGGGTGCCAGCTTGGCGCTGCATGCCAGGCCGGGTGAAGGCACCCGTTTCGAGCTTCACTTGCCAACCGAACAGCCATAACCATTTGCCATGAATTCCACACAACCCAAACCGGTCTGTCAGCCGCCCATTGGCGTCATTCTGGTGGAAGACGATCCAGCAACCCAGGATCATTTGGTAAAGGTTATTGGAGACTCGCCACAGCTCGCCTTGTTGGGCTACGCCAACACCGCCAGCGACGCCTACGCCCTGTTGTTCATGACCGAGCCCAAGGTGGCGCTGATCGATCTTGGCCTGCCCGATTCTTCTGGCATTCAGATCATTGAGTGGCTGAGCAAGAACAAGCCCGACACCGAAAGCCTGGTCATCACCGCGTTTGGCGATGAAGACCACGTGGTACGAAGCCTGGAGGCTGGAGCCAGCGGCTACCTGCTGAAAGATTATTCGGGTGCCGAACTGGAGGCCCACATTGTGGAGGTTGCCAATGGCGGCTCGCCCATCAGCCCCTTGATCGCCAGACAACTCCTGGGGCGCATACAGGGTCGCAGCCCGCTTGCAAATGCAAGCCCGCGCGAGCAAACCCTTGAATTGCAGGAAGCGCGAAAATCGTGCGCCATCACAGACCGGGAGTTGATGGTCATTCAGCAGGTTGCCAAGGGGTTCACGGCGCAAGAAATTGCGAACCAAATGGGCATTTCCACACACACGGTGGCCACACATGTGAAGCGGATCTACAAAAAACTGCATGTGCACAGCCGATCCGAGGCTGTGTATGAAGCCTCTCTACTCGGGTTGCTGGACCTTTGACGCCGCCGACGGCCAGCAAGGAGGTCTTTAAGCGGCACTTTGTTTTGCTGCTGGCCCTCACCCTTGGACTGGCTTTTCTTGGCATATTCAAAGCCCCATTGCATGTGATGGGCACGCCACCGCTTCAAGCGCAGGGATATTTTCTGACCCAGGCCGAGGTGGGCTACTCCACAGATCCAAATGTGCCAGCAATCAGCATGGCCCAAGCGCAACACAAGACCACGGTGCAACTCCCCGACTCCTGGGACAACACAAAACCGGGTTTTGAGGGGCAGGCCTGGTACCACTTTTATGTTCGCCTGGACCCCGAAAGACCCTTGCCCAATGCATTGTTTGCGCCGAGGGTGATCATGAATGCGCATGTGTACGTGAATGGTCAATGGATTGGCGGCGAGGGCGCGATGCAGGGCGAATTGGCACGCAACTGGAATCGTCCGTTTCTGTTTCAGTTTTCTCCGGAACTGCTGCACGGCGGAGACAACCTCATTCAGGTGCAGGTTGCTGGTTACCAGAATTACCGCAGCGGACTTGGCAGGGTGTGGCTTGCACCGAGCAGTGAACTGGAGCCGCTTTACGCATCAGCGCATCGGTGGCAGGTCACTGGCTCCATGCTGGCCACCCTGGTTGCTTTTGGCAGCGGATTGATGATCCTGGCATTTTCACGCGCCTTTCCCAAAGACCGTGGCATGGTGTATCTGGGGCTGGCTGTGATGGTGTTTGCTGTCCGGAACACGGGTTACTTTTTAGACTGGGCCCCTTTGCCCCATGCCCAATGGGGGCAGGCTGTGCACAGCTTGCATGCGTGGTTCGCTTGCCTGTATGCGCAGTTTTTGATTCGCTACATGGGCGTGTCGTGGAAGCCTGTCCGCTTTGCTCTATGGACATACGCGGTTGTTGTGACCCTGATCACTTTTGGTGTGGGTGGCGACGGTATTCTGCAGTTCACCTTCTGGTTGCTGATCCCGATTCTTCCCCTGGTGTTTTTCCTGAATCTGTTTCTGCTGGCGCATTCATGGAAAAACCGCGACAGCGAGGGAATGTTGCTCGGGTGCACCTCCACCCTGTTTTTATTGCTCAGTTCGCGCGATTTGAGCATCATGCTGGACGCATTGCCCAACGAATCAGTGCTCCTGTCGCAATACACCGGAATTTTGCTTTTCCTGTGCGGCGCATGGATCATTTATCGACGCCTGAGCGAGTTGATGCAAAAGTTGACAACATCGAATGAGTCACTGAACTCAGAACTTGCAATTCGCGAACAGCAGCTGTTCCGCCAATTCAACCTGCTGCGTAAAGTTGAACAACAGCGGGCCAAAGACGATGAGCGCCGCCGAATCATGCAAGACATCCACGACGGGGTGGGATCCAGCCTGGTTTCGGCCCTCAATTTGTGCGAAATTCGACCACTGCAGCCTGAAGAGATGCGCGATGTGCTGCAAGAATGCTTGGATGATTTGCGCATGGCCATCGATTCCCTGGACCCCCAAAGCGATGACCTGCTGGCCTTGCTGGGCAATTTCCGTTGGCGTTATGAACGGCGTCTGCGTGCCTGCGCCGTTGAATTGCGTTGGGTCGTTCAAGACATCCCAAAGCTCGAGGGCTACAGTTCCCGGGACTTGTTTGACCTGCTTCGGATTGTGCAGGAGGTGTTTGCCAATGCACTGAAGCATGCGCAGGCAAAAACCATCGATTTGAGTGTGCGGTGGGACAAAACCCACAGCAAAGTGCAACTGCGTATTTGTGATGATGGCGTTGGCATGCCCGACAACACCCTGGGAAGAGGGCGAGGCCTGGCTCACATGAAAATACGCGCCAAGGCGATCCACGTGGATTTGCACATGGACAAAGGCTTGGGAGAGGCGGGTGTGGGGGTGCACATCGGGATTCCGAAAGTGCGCCTGCGCTAGGCCACAGCGTTAATAAATCAGCTGTTCTGCCTGGCCCACACAGCACGGCCAACCCGGCTTTGGTAAGGCTTGTTCAGCGCCTCAGAAATCCAGTGGCCCGTGTTGACCAGCAGGGCCATGTCCAAGCCGGTTTGTATGCCCAAACCCTGCAACAAATACAGCACGTCCTCGGTGGCCACATTGCCAGTGGCGCCTTTGGCGTAAGGGCAGCCACCGAGCCCGGCAATCGAACTGTGAAAGGTGCTCACGCCCAATTGCAGCGCTGCATAAATGTTGGTGAGCGCCTGGCCATAGGTGTCGTGAAAATGCCCCGCCACATGGCGCAAACCCACGGCATAGCCCACCGACTCAAAAACCTGTTTAACACGGTCGGCTGTGCCCACGCCAATGGTGTCGGCCACGTCAAACTCCTGCACGCCAATGCCTTGCAAACGCAGGGCGACCTCCGCCGCGGCCTGCACCGGCACTTCGCCTTGGTAAGGGCAGCCGAGTGCACATGAAATGGACCCGCGCAAATGGATGTTGTGCTGGCGGGCAAGCTCAGCCACAGGGCGGAAGCGCTCGATGCTTTCTTCGATGCTGCAATTGATGTTTTTTTGTGCAAAGGCTTCCGAGGCGGCGGTGAAGACAACCGCCTCCTGCACGCCCGCTTCAATCGCGGCCTCCATGCCCTTGAGGTTGGGCACCAGGGCCGAGTACGCCACCTTGGGCGCTTGGCCCTGCGGGGTGGCCTTGACGCCAGCCAGCACCTGCGCACCATCGGCCATTTGTGGCACCCATTTGGGAGACACAAAGGCGGCGGCCTCCAGGCGGTGAATGCCTGCGGCCAACAGTTGGCGACAAAGCTCCACCTTCACGTCGGTGGCAATGGGTGTTTTTTCGTTTTGCAAGCCGTCGCGGGGACCCACTTCCACCAGCGTGACTTGGGCGGGCATCGTCATCGGATTTTCCAGGGTTTTATTGTTGTTCTTCAAAGTGTATCAGCTCGGTGCCCTCCACCACCTGGTCACCCACCGGGTGCGGAATGGCCTGCACCACGCCATCCCTGGGGGAGGTCAAGGTGTGCTCCATCTTCATGGCTTCCAGGCCAATGAGTGGCTGCCCTTTTTTAACTGAATCGCCCACCTTCACATGCACAGCAAACACCTTGCCCGGCATGGGTGCGGCCACCCCATGCCCCACATCGCCCTGGTCGGCCTGAATGTGGGCAGGGTTTTTCCAGTGCAAGACGGCTTGCTCGCTGCCCACATGCACATGCAGGGCATCGCCCTGCCAGATCACATCAAAACACGCATGCGCATGCGGCCCCTGGAGCAACTCGCCTGTGAGCCGCAACAGCGGGTGGTGGTGGGCTGCATGCACACGCAGGTCGACCGGGCCGAGGGCCGTGCTTGCACGCATGGCGTGAGGCAAGGCTTGCACATGGGTGCGTGTGGTGAAGGTGTCCCCCTGGTGCTGCCAGTGGTCTGCACGCAGCGGCGCGGGGCCGTTGTGAAAACCGTCCAGCTGCGCCAGCGGCTCGCCTGCCACACTGCCTGCAACAGCCTGCGACCACCGGCCAAGGCCAGCCAGCGCATGCAATGTGGCCGGGTCAATGGGGCTGGCAGGCGCTGCTGCCTGCTGCGCCTGCATGCGATCAATCAAGCCAGTGTCGTACCCGCCCGCTGCAAACTCGGGGTGAAGGCAAAGGCTGCGCAACCAGGCCAGGTTGTTTTTGACGCCCACGCAACGCAAACGGGCCAGGCCTTCGGTGAGCGTGGCCAGCGCCTGCGCCCGGGTGGGGCCCCACGCAATGAGTTTTCCCACCATGGGGTCGTAATGGGGAGTCACCGCCAAACCAGAGGCCATGGCGCCATCCAGGCGCAGACGCGCGGTTTGCTGTTTGCCGAGGCGGGCTTCAAATGCCGTGAACTCCACCGCCGCCGGAGGCTCCCACAAAGCCACGGTGCCAATGGCGGGCAAAAAACCCTGCTCAGGGTTTTCGGCGTACAAACGGGCTTCAAAAGCGTGCCCGTCGATGTGAATGGTGGATTGCTGTGCAGGCAAAGGTTTGCCTGCGGCAATGTCCAGTTGCCACTGCACCAGGTCGAAGCCGGTGATCATCTCGGTCACCGGGTGCTCCACCTGCAGGCGGGTGTTCATTTCCATGAAGTAAAAAGCACCGCTGGCGTCCATCAAGAACTCCACCGTGCCCGCCCCCACGTAGTTCACTGCGCGTGCCACCTGCACGGCGGTGGCACCCAAGGCTTCACGCTGTTCCTGGCTCAAGCCCCAGGCAGGGGCCTCTTCAATCACCTTCTGGTGGCGCCGCTGGGCCGAGCAATCGCGCTCAAACAAATGCACCACATTGCCATGGGTGTCGGCAAACACCTGCACCTCCACATGGCGGGGCTGAAGGATAAGTTT
>DASUEC010000181.1:0-4033 GCA_036275255.1 Limnobacter sp.
GCGCGACCCAAGTTTTGAAACTTCACAAACCTCATTGGAAGATACGCTGGCCTCAAGCATTTCTCCAGATGATCCGTTGATGCAGCAAGTGATTTTGGAGTTTTTCGCTGAGCCCGAGGCAGGTGACATTCTTGAGGATGACTGATTCAAATGTACTGTGCACATCAAAGCCAACCAAACAGTTTTTGAGTTTAACCCCGAAGTAGCACACATCTTAACCTGGAGATTTAAATGACTAAAGCAGCAGTGACGGCCGGCACAGGTCTAACCGATAACAACATGACAGCGGAGAGTTTGGACGGAAAGTTTGATTCAAACATGAGTACAAGACTCTCTGCAATTTCAGCGGCTGGTGATTCTTTTTACGAGATCGCAATCAATGAATTCCTGGGAGTTGTAAGCGGACAGGGAGTTTCTACGGGTCAGGTAATTGCCGCAGCAGCAAAACTCAAACAATCCTTGGGTGCAGGCAAAGCCTACTACGACGTCATCTCCACCTTGGGCGATGACTTGAAGCGCCTTATTTCCGACGCTGTTAAGTAAGTAATAACAATCCACAAGGAGATGTGTCATGTCAAGCGCTGCAGCTGCTGCGGGTTTATCCCCCTCGGCAAGAATCAATTCAAGCAGTCGGCCTTATGAGGTTTCTCAGGAACAGGTTGACGAGATTTTTCGAGCTGCAGCGCAGGGCGACACTGTCAAGGTGAGTCGCTTGCTCACCGAGTTCGCTTTGGGCTGGTACAGCTATGACATTCTGCGCCTCTCCAAAATCTCTGAGTACTATGGCCCCTTGGAAAGCAATGGCGATGCGCTGATTTCACTGTTGCAAACCCACGAGAAAGGCGCAGTGTCTGCCAATGCCAACATGATCGCCTACCTCGACGAGGCAGTGCGGCAGGCGGAGATTTCGGGAAAGCCAGTCTCTGGTCAAATTTTGGGCATTATTCAAAAAATTAAAAACAAACAAGACATTGGTGAAGAAGACGCCAAGCGTCTGTACTCTTGGGCGTTGGAGATGAAGGAATTGGTGATCCCCGGCAATTGCCGCATCGAAAAGGTGCAACACGAACTGGACTCCCTGCAAGACGGCTACGATAAAGAACTCCGAAAATCTGAACGCATGGCAGATGCCGTATAACCCCCTATCACTGGAGATTTACATGTCTGTCGCCCCCACTGCATCCACAACAAGTCCCACCGCTGGCTCTGGAGAAAGCTCAGCACCTGGCAACGTCGGGGCTGTGATTTCATCCTGGTCGCGCGAACTTTCTGTAGGCAACCAAAATATCGACACAGCCGAAATTCGCTCTCTGATTGAGCAATTGAATCGCCTTCCGAAGGGACCACAATCAGATGCCTTTATTCAATCACTCAGCGATCTATTAAACAACCAGCCCACGCAAATGGAAAATCCCATGCAAGGGACTCTGCAAGGCATGGCACAGTCCATCCAAGCATTACGAATCGTGCTGGCACAACTTCCCTTCGCTGGCTTGGATGAGTCCTCACTTGAAAATACAAATTCGTCCATTCAAAGGCTACTTCAAGATTTGGAGGCACAGCATCAGACATTGGGTCGGCTCTCAGAAGACTTGACGCAAACTGCTGTGCAGTGGTCCAACAATCCGGACGCGCTGATAGGGCAAATGAACGCTCTAATCACCCAACTCAATGCACTGAAAACGGCCAACCCTGCGCTTCCATTTCGTGCAGCGCTGGAGGCCATGAGCGGTTACCTCAGCAGTGCACTACAAACATACAATACCGCTGTACAAAACATCACTGACCTGAACGGGCAGCAAGCCATGCTCGCCCTCTCCAAGCTGCGCGAGGCATTTTATCAAGCCAAGGTGGATTTTTTGAGTGCGGTCGGCTACCCCAGTGACGCCAGTGAAATGCTTAGCGCCCAAACAGGGGTGCGCAGCGAGCAATTGCGGCAGACACAGCTGCTCAGCCCCACTGAAGATGTTTCCGCAAGCCCGCGAGCAGTCACCCTGGAAGAAATGGACAGGGTACTGGAAGATTTGAATCTGCAATATCAATTGGCGGTTTCACACGGTAATCGAGATGCCATGGCGCATCTTGAGGCAAAAATCCGGATTGTCGAAGATTTGCGCAACATGCTGCTGAGTGGAACAGAACCCTTGTTGATTGGCCTTGTGATGTTTCAAGAACTGCGTTTCTTGGACATCACTCACAAACGCGTCATGCAGGCGCGGCTTAGAGAGCAGATGGTTGAACTTCAACGCCGCAACGATCCCAATCTTGAAGCCCAGATTGCAGAACTGACTCAAAGGGTGGATGGGCTTGAGGCAGAGATTGACTCGATCACACGCCTTATTTCCCAAGTGATGAATCAGTATGAAGCGGTATTGAATACCTGGTCACAAACACAGGTCGACGCTTTCTCGAAGGCCTTTTAATGGGTGAACAGCATGGACATCGCACAATCTTTAATCCAAACACCAATATGGCCCACACCGAAAGTTGAAGGTGGGGAAACCTATGAACAACTGGCGCTTAATGTGGTGCGTGCATTGAAGCTGGCCAGGGATGTGGTTGAAAGTTACCTCGATGGCTTGGGTAATGCAGAGCGCTCAAAGGCCCAGCATGCCATCCAGCAAATGAATGAATACATCGAAAAGCTTGAGAAACAACGCAACCTCAACGGTTTACAAAAGTTTTTGAAGGCGTTGGGCCCCATCGGCTTGATCCTTGCCGCGATCATGGCCTTTGTCGCACCCAGCCCAATCACCATCGCCCTGCTGGTGGTGGCGGTTGCCATGTTTCTGGAGCCGATGATCAGCAAAGCGGCTGGCGCGGATTCGATGATTGAACAAGGCATGATGGAGATCTTCAATGCACTCGAGTCGGTCATGGGCCCCGTTGGGGCTGCTGTGATGGCCGCGGTGCTTTTTTTGGTGCTGGCCGTGGTGGCCACATCGGCCGTTGCAACGGGCTTGTCTGCGTTTTCCTCCCTTGCGGCCAGCACCACCCAAGCCCTTGTTCAAACCCTGAGAAATCTTCCGCAAACTTTGGGCAGGGCATTCACCAGCAGTCTAAACCCTGATCAAACCAGGCAATTGCAGCTGTTTCTTGAAGTGGCGCAAAGTGCGATTTTGGCCACGCAATCGGGCGTTCAAATTGACATGGCACTGATTAATTTTCAATTGGCGCAATTGATGCACGCCTATGGTCTGGAGCAGGCTGTGGTGGATGAGTGGTCCCGAATCATCCAGATGCTCACCAATGATTTGGGCCAAGCGCAAGAACTGATCGACTTTTTAAGACAACTGCTTCCCGAGCTCTTCGACCAGGGTCACATCCAATAAAAAACCGGAGATTACGTCATGTCCACGCCCGCGACCGTTTATATGCCAGAGCATTCGATTGGCAGCACGCAAGTACATCCCACTGGCTTGCAATCCCCCTCTGCCTTGAGCGAAGAGCAACGCAGCGCTTTTGTGGATCTTCTCATCCAAAACATGGGCCTTAACCGAACCCAAGCGCACCGATTCATCGACGGGCTCTCGGGCAATGAGGCCCTCACGCTGTTCGGTCTCATGTCGGGTCAAACAGTCATCACGCGTGAGTCCGCCATTCAAATGTGGGGGCTCACACCCGCGGAGGCAGACATTCTTTTTCCAAGTGGTCAGGTTCTTAGTACATTCACCAACCCGTTTGGCCGTGCATTCATCATGCTTCTCATGCTCACCTACAGCCTTGAGCTGGATTTGAAACAGATTCTTTCTGAGGTCATTCAAGTTCAAAAAGACGAAGCAATTGCCAAAGCGGAAGACATGTTTCGGGGTGCGATTGTGCAATTCGCATCGGCCATGACTGCTGCAATCATCACTGGTGTATTTGCTGGCAAGTGCATGTTCAATGCCTACAAAACATCCCGCACAGACCCCAAAGACCCCAACCAGGTCCGCGACCAACAACGGGCGGCAACCGACAACATGTGGTTTGGTCCCATCGGTGCCAGCCTCATCAATCAACCGATCACCGCTGGGGGAGAATTTGGCAAAGC
>DASUEC010000182.1:0-18894 GCA_036275255.1 Limnobacter sp.
GAAACAGCTTGTTTTCGCCCCCCTGCCGGTTGAGCAGGCCTCGCCGGTGCAAGGGGCTGGCCACACCCAGCTGGAACCAGCGTTGCCGCCAGCGAAATGCCACGGCGGGAAAGGCTTTTCCAGCCAATAAGGCGTCTTCGCATGCGTCGAAGGCAATGTTTTGGTTCAGCAACCAGTAGTCCACTTCTTTTTCGTCATCTGCGAAAGCCAGCAGATGAATATCGGAATAAGCGCTGCCTGTGCCGTTGACGGCGGCGCCATACACAATGGGCTCAAACTGTGGCATTTGCTCCATGAATTGGAGTGCCACGAGCCGCAATTCGTTCAATTCACCGGGTTGGGTGTCGGCCTGAAACAAAGCCTGATAAGCCCGCAGTTCGTCCTGAATGTCTTGATCGTTGGGGACGCTGTGGCGTGGCGGCTTTCCCCGGCCAAATACAGCCTTGATCGCTTGGGAGCGGGCCGTTGCGTAGTCACAGCCCTCTTCCGCAATCAGCCGTGCGGCGGTCATTGCAATTTCGGTGCGCAGTTCGTCCTGTGGGGCAAAGAAATCGTCCATCCCGGCAGTGTATCCAAATTCCCAGGCACGACAATATGGGCTTCATCGGAAAGGAAGAAAGAATGCACATCCACATTTTGGGCATTTGCGGCACCTTCATGGGCGGTGTGGCTCAGTTGGCCAAAGCCTTGGGCCACACGGTCACGGGCTGTGATGCCAATGTGTACCCGCCCATGAGCACACAACTCACGCAGGCGGGGATTGCACTCACCGAGGGTTTCGGCGTGGAGCAACTGCAGATCAAACCCGATTTGTGGGTGGTGGGCAATGTGGTCTCCCGTGGCAATCCTTTGATGGAAGCCATTTTAAACGCGGGGCTGCCGTACACCAGTGGTCCACAGTGGGTTGGGGAACACGTCCTGGCTGGCCGCACTGTGCTGGCGGTGGCGGGCACGCACGGCAAGACCAGCACCAGCTCCATGCTGGCATGGGTGCTTGAGCAGGCTGGGGTGTCCCCCGGCTTTCTGATCGGTGGTGTGCCCGGGGGGTTTGGGGTGTCGGCTCGGCTGGGCGATGGTCCGTGTTTTGTGATCGAGGCCGATGAATACGACACGGCATTTTTTGACAAGCGTTCCAAATTTGTCCATTACCGCCCCACGGTGGCGGTGCTCAACAACCTTGAATACGATCATGCGGATATTTTCCCGGATCTTGCTGCAATCGAAACCCAATTTCATCATTTGGTACGCACAGTGCCTGGTCAGGGCCGCATTGTATGCCCCGCAGCCACAGACTCCCTCGAACGTGTTCTCAAGCGTGGTTGTTGGACCCCGGTTGAACGATTTAGCGCACAAAATACCCAGGCCGATGCACCATGGCAGGCCAGGGTGTTGGGCGCCAGCCGGTTTGAAGTGCTTCACCAAGGGCGTGTGCAGGGCGAGGTGCAATGGTCTTGGTCGGGCTTGCACAATGTGAACAATGCCTTGGCCGTGATCGCTTCAGCCCACGCAGTGGGTGTTCCTGTGGCTTCGGCTTGCGCAGCCCTGTGCGAATTTCCCGGTGTGAAGCGGCGCATGGAATTGCGGGGCGAGGTTCGTGGCGTTCGGGTGTATGACGATTTTGCACACCACCCCACGGCCATTGCGACCACACTGGAAGGCGCGCGCCGCCAGATGGATGAAGCGGCCCAGGCTCGAGGTGAGCAAGTTGGTCGGCTCATCGCGCTGTTTGAGCCCAGGTCCAACACCATGAAGATGGGCACCTTGGCGCAGGCTCTGCCAGCAAGTTTCGAACTGGCCGACGCGGTGTTGTGTTACACCGCAGGAATTTCTTGGAATGTTTCGGACACGCTCGCATCTCTGGGTGAACGCGTGTGGACCAGCCCGGATCTGGACGCTTTGGTGGCCCGCGTGGTGGCGCAAGCCCGCCCGGGCGATTGGGTGTTGGCCATGAGCAACGGGGCCTTCGGCGGTGTGCATCAGCGTTTGCTGGCTGCGCTGGAGCATGGTTTGGAGACCCCGGTTTGACGGCCTTCGAACTCACCAGCCCAGGGGGCTTTGCCCGCCCTCGCGCTGCCGACTTGGTGGTGTATTTGCATGGGTTCAGGTCATCCTCGCGCTCGGTCAAGGCTCAAAAGGTGATTGAAGAGTTCAGCGCTGCTGGCTTGGGGTCCCAACTTTGGGTGCCGGATTTGCCACCTTCCCCAGCCCAGGCCCTGCGCGTGGTGTCGAGCGCTGTGGCTTCCAGACTGGATTCCAGACCAGACACCCGTTTGGCATTCGTTGGAAGTTCGCTCGGGGGCTACTACGCCACGGTGCTCGGTGAGCGACACCCCCAGGCCGATGTGTTGTTGCTTAACCCGGCGGTGCACCCTTACAACGATTTGCTCGATCAGATCGGAAAGAAAAAGGTGTATTTCACCGAAGAGGAGTTTGAGTTTGTGCCAGCGTACCTCGAGGAGCTGCGAGCCATGGAGCAGACGGGGCTCACCAACCCGACGCGGTACTTTTTGGTGGCCGCGCAGGGCGATGAGGTGTTAAGTTACTCGACCATGCTGGGGCGTTACCCTGGGGTGCACCAGCTGCGTTTGTTGGGTTCAGACCATGCCATTGCCGATTTTGATGCGCATTGGCCGCTGATGCGTCTGTTTCTGGGCTTGCTGTGAGCGGCCAGGTGAACTGGCAACCGGTGTGCCCGCCTGGTTGGCCTGCTTGGGCCAAGCACTGGGCCAGCACCAAAGGTTCGCTGACCCTGCGATTGCAGGCCCTTCACGCGGGGTTTACCGTGCAGCCGGTGCGGCAGGTTTTGGTGGGTGTGAGCCACGCCCCCCATCAACCGGCGTTGTGCACCCGGCGAGGGGTCATGCGGCAGCGTTTGGTTCGTTTGGTGGTTGGCGGGCATGCCGTGGTGCTTGCACAAACCCTGGTGCAGGCGGATGGGCCGCGCAACGATTGGCGGTTTTGGCGGGGCCTGGGTGCAAGGTCCCTGGGGTCTGTGCTGTTTGCCGACCCCAGGGTGAAACGCGGGCGCCTCTATTTTGCACGTTTGCCAGCCAGGCATCCCTGGGTGCTCAGGCTGTTGGACGAAGATGGCCGACGTGAGGTGCTGAGGCGGCACGCCGGCAAATACTGGTATGCACGTTGCGCGCGTTTTGAGATGCGTGCAGGGCATACCCCGCTGTGGGTGATGGAAGTGTTCCTGCCCCAACTTCAAAACCATTCTTAGGATGTTTGATGAATTTGTATTACGAAGAAGCCGGTGCATTCAAGTTGGGGCGCGTGCTTCAGGAACAGGGCAACGCATTTCAGGTAGAAACCCAGCACGGCAAGCGGAGCAAGGTGAAGGCCAACAGTGTGATGCTCAAGTTTGAGGCACCCGGTCTGGATGAGTTTGCCCACCAGGTGGAGGCTTTGTCCGCCGGTGTGGACACCGAGTTTTTGTGGGAATGTGCACCTCAAGACGAGTTCGATTTTGTTGCCATGGCCCAGGAATATTTTGGCGAAAAGCCCACCGCGGTTCAGCAGGCTGCGGTGTTGGTGGCGCTGCATTCAGCACCAATGTATTTTCACCGCAAGGGCAAGGGTTTGTACCGTGCGGCACCGCCCGATATTTTAAAGGCGGCTTTGGCCGGGCTGGAAAAAAAGCGCTTGGCCGCTGAGCAACAGCAGGCCTGGACAGACGCTTTGGTGCGCCGCGAATTGCCCGAGCCTTTTGCCAAGCAGGCGGCTGTGTTGCTGGTGCGGCCCGACAAAAACAGCATGGAATACAAGGCTTTGATGCAGGCTTGCACCGAGGCCGGTCGCTCCCCCGATGTGCTGCTGATTGAATGCGGTGCTTTTGCCTCAGTGCATGACATGATGCGGGCGCGGTTCACGGCAGTCCAATTCCCCAAAGGGACACGCATTGATTTGCCTGCGCCCGCCATGCCTGCCGATCTGGCAGATTTGCCCGTGGCCGAGGTGCGTGCCTTTTCCATCGATGACATTTCAACCACCGAGATTGACGATGCATTCAGTGTGGTGATGTTGCCCAATGGCCGTGCACGGGTTGGCGTACACATTGCGGCGCCTGGGTTGTTGATTCAGCGCGGCAGCCCTTACGACCGCGTGGCGAGGGAGCGTTTGTCCACGGTGTATGCGCCGGGTGACAAAATCACCATGTTGCCCGACCCGGTGGTGGAGGTGGCCACCCTGGCCGAAGGCAGAACTGTGCCGTCGTTAAGCATTTACACTGAGGTGGATGTGGCCACTGGCGAATTGTTGGGCACCCCGGTGAGTGCCATTGAGCAGGTGCCGATTGCGGCCAACCTGCGCCACAACTTGCTGGACGAATTTGTGAGCCAGCAGGCCCTGGAAGACCCCGATCTGAACCAATTGGATGAGGTGGGCGAGTTTTTTCCAGCCCTCAAAGTGCTTTGGAAAGCCTCCACCGTGTTGCGCATGCAAAGGGAACTGGTGCGCGGTCAGCCAGAGAAACACAGCCGAATCGATTTCAATTTTTACGTGGATGAGCATGGCCAGGTGGAAATCACGCCGCGCCGCAGGGATGCGCCGCTGGATCTGCTGGTGGCCGAGTGGATGATTTATGTGAACCGGGAGTGGGGCGGCATGCTGCATGAGTATGGCGTCACCGGCATTTATCGCATTCAGCCCCAGGCCGGGCGGGTGCGCATGTCCACCCACGCTGCACCCCACGCTGGTTTGGGCGTGCCGCAATACGCATGGAGTACTTCGCCATTGCGCCGCTACGTGGATTTGGTCAACCAGCAACAGTTGATTGCGCTGCTGCGGCAAGAGCCCCCGGTTTATTCAGCGACCGATGCCGATTTGCTCTCGGCTGTGAACAGTTTTGACATCACGTACAAGGCCTACGCCGAGTTCCAGCAAAGCATGGAGCGGTATTGGTGTTTGCGCTGGATTCAACAAAAAGGCCGCAAGCGGTTTGATGGCGTGGTTGTAAAAGACGAGTTGGTCCGACTGGATGAGATTCCTCTGTTTGTTCGTTTGGTGGGTGTCACCTCGCCCGGCCGGGGTGTGCAGGTGGAAGTGGAGCTGGATCAGGTGGATGAGTTGACTCTCACCGTGAGTTGCAAATTGCTGGGTTTGAAAAAAGGCACGCCCACCCGCTTGATTGAAGAAGACGACGAAGAAGACTTGGAAGCTTTGGCACTGGACGTGTCTGAAGTGGTGGCGCTGAAAGGGGATGCCGGGCCCGTTGCAGAGGACAGCGCGGGGTGATGGTTTGGCGCACACCATTGAATGGGCTGGATTTGCGGCACGCGTTGGTGGTGTCCCTGCTGCTGCATGGGGTGTTGTTGTCCATTCATTTCACCAAGCCTGCGCCCCAAACCCAGGTTAGCCCTTCGCTCGAAGTGATTCTGGTGAATGCGCAATCCAAGGATGCACCCCAACAGGCTCGCGTGTTGGCGCAAGTGGCTCTGGATGGTGGGGGGCAGGCTGACAAGGGGCGCGCCACCACCTTGCCCAGCGAAGCCGAAGATGAGGTCAGTCAGCGCGAGCTGATTGCCACGCGTGAGCGATTGGCCAAGCTGGAGGCTTTGCAGCGAGACCTGGCTGGGGCGGAATTTCGCCCTCAATTGAACCCGGCTGAACCCGATGAGCGCAAGGCAATCGACCCCAAAGACCAGCGAGCGCTGGAAATCAAACGCCTTCAGGCACAAATCGCAGAGAACATCCGCAGTTATAACGAGCGTCCACGCAAACATTTTTTCTCCCCACGCACCTCGCCTTACGCATTTGCCATGTATGAAGAGGCTTGGCGCGCCCGGGTGGAGCAGGTGGGCAATGCCAATTATCCCGAGGAGCTGAAAGGCAGAATCTACGGCAAGTTGCGCATCACCGCATACATTCGAGCCGATGGCACACTGGATGACGTCGAAATTGACCGATCCTCTGGGTCGACCATTCTGGATCGCGCAGCGCTTAAAATTTTGAGACAATCGGCGCCATTCTCGCCCTTCCCGTCAGACATGCGGGCAAAGGCCGATATTTTGGCGATCACCCGCACATGGGTGTTCAGCAAAGACACGGTGAGCACGGAGTATTGATGAATCAGCTTGCGGCACAAGAAGGCAGTCGTTTTGTGGTGATCGGCAATCCGGTTGCACACAGCATGTCCCCGGCCATTCACAGCGATTTTGCAAACCAGGTGGGTTTGCCTCTGCAGTACATGCGTTTGTTGGCCCCCACGGATGGTTTTGCAGCCACGGTGCGGGCGCTTCAGGCCGCCGGGGTGCGGGGGGCCAATGTCACTGTGCCTTTCAAATTGCAAGCTTTTGATTTGGCAAGCCATGCCAGTGAGGGTGCCCGGTTTGCCCAAGCGGCCAACACCCTCAGGTTTTCACCAGATGGTGCCATCGAGGCTGATAACACCGATGGTGGTGGTCTTTGTTATGACCTGCAACGCCTGCTTTCGCCCTTGCATTTGCGTCTTGAGCAATGCCAGGTCTTGTTGCTCGGCGCTGGCGGTGCGGCTGCCGGATGTGTGGCTGCCTTTCGTGCATGTGGGGTGCAACACCTCACCGTGTTGAATCGAACCAGTGCCAAGGCGCGTGCCTTGGCGGAGCGCGCAGAGGCCATGGAGTTGCCGGCTGCGGGTGGTGGCCTGGACCATGCGCCTGCGGATTTTGACTTGCCGCCAGCGCCGCTGCTGATTGTGAATGCGTCTTCGAGCAGTTTGCAGGGGGACGTGCCTGGTATTCATGCGCAGTGGTGGGGCCGCGCGGTGCTGGCTTACGACATGATGTATGCGCCATCGGACACGCCGTTCATGCGGGCCGCGCGGGTGCGGATGTCGCCAGGTGTTGTGGTGGCCGATGGGCTGGGCATGCTGGTCTTTCAGGCGCAGTTGGCGTTTCAATGGTGGACCGGGCATTCGCCCGATGGCGAACTCACCCTGCGCCGGGTGCGTGCGCAATTGCTTGCCAAGGCGAGGTGACCATGGCCAAGCGCGCGTGGCGTTTCAACCCATTCCGTTGGTTGTGGCGGCTTTTCTTTTGGGCCTTCTGTGCTGTGGTGTTGTTGCAATTGTGGTACCTCGGCCAAATTGCGGTCTGGACCCATGTGAACCCGAGCAGCACCAGCTTCATGCAGAACAGGCTGGAAGAAATCCGCAAGACAGACCCTGGTTTTCGGCTCAAGCACACGTGGGTGCCCTATGAGGACATTTCCCTGAATCTGAAGAGAGCCGTTGTTGCAGCCGAAGACAGCGGATTTGTGGATCACAGGGGTGTGGAAATGGAGGCCATTGAGCTGGCCATCAAGCGCAATGCCCGGCGGGGAAGGGTGACGCACGGGGGGTCTACCATCACCCAGCAATTGGCCAAGAACCTGTTTTTAACCCCCAAGAGGAGCTACATCCGCAAAGGGCAGGAGCTGGTGATTGCGCTCATGATTGAGGCCTTGTGGGACAAGCGCCGAATTCTGGAGGTGTATCTGAATGTGGTGGAGTGGGGCAATGGCGTGTATGGCGCAGAAGCGGGCGCCCGCCACCACTTTGGTGTAAGTGCCAAGCAGCTTGGCAGCCACCAGGCGGCCCGGATGGCTGGCATGCTGCCTGCTCCCCGTTATTTCGACAAACGGAAAAACTCCCCCTACCTTGCGCGCAAAACAGGCACCATCCAGAAACGCATGTATCAGGTGGCTGTGCCCAAATAATCTGTCCGACCTCAGGAGCTTGGCTCGGTCAGCACCTCGCCAAACAGCACTTCCCACAGGGTGCGGATTGGTTTGCGCAAAACCACCATGGCCGGGTCTGCGGTGCGTGACACGTCAAACCCCGCCAAGCGCATGGCATGTTGCTTGGCACGCAGTTGGCGATATGCATCGGCCACTGCCTTGGCCAGTCCATCGGGCACGAGGCCGAGCTCCCCGGCCTTTTTCAGCAGTGCGATGTTGCCCTTGTTGCCCGTGAGTATGGGGTGCCTGTTCGCATGCCCCAGCACAATGGCTTGCACCATGAACTCCACATCCACCATGCCACCAACATCGTGCTTGACATCAAACAGTTCGGAGTGATTCGGGTGGCCCTCCAGCATCTTCTTCCGCATGGCAATCACTTCCGATTTCACGGTGTCCCATTGGCGAGGCAGACTGAGGATTTCATCGCGCAGGGACTCAAACCGGTGTCCGATGTCGCTGTCGCCTACACAGAAACGCGCGCGCGTCAGGGCCTGGTGCTCCCAGAACCATGCACCCACGCCACCTTCACGCCGTTGGTAGGATTCGAACGATTCCATGCTGCTCACCAACAGCCCGGCCTCGCCATTGGGCCGCAGGCGGAAGTCGGTTTCAAACAGGGAGCCTGCCGCTGTTTGTGTGGTTAGCCAACGGTTGAAACGTTTGGCGAGCTGAGCATACAACTCCGGCGCGCGGTCGTCTGCATCATCAAACAAAAAAATCATGTCCAGGTCAGATGCATAACCGAGCTCCTTGCCACCGTGTTTGCCATACGCGATCACTGCAAAACGGGGTTTGGCCACATGCCTTTTGGGCAATTGCTCCCAGGCGCGCTCCAACACGATTTCAAGCGTGCTGTCGGCCAGTTCCGAGAGCAGGTCGGACACATGCTCCACGGTCAGCAGGTTCTCAAGGTCTTGAGCCAACACCCGAAACAGCTGGGCATGGTGTTGCTCACGCACCAGGTCCATTTGCCGCTCCAGGTCTGCCTGGCCATCTGTCAAGCGGGCTTGGTCCAGCATGTCTCGCAGTTGTGCACGCCATTGCTCGAAGTTGGGCGGTGCGAGCAGCGTGCGGCTGTCCAGCAATTCATCGAGCAGCAGGGGGTGTTTGATCAAAAAATTGGCGGCCCATGGGCTTGCAGCCAGCATCCGACTTACCCGCATGCGCGCGATCGGATACTCGTCCAGCAGGCTCAGATAAGCGCCCCGCCGAGAGACGGTCTCGATCAGGTCACAACAGTACTTCCAGCAGGAGTCCGGGGAGCTGGATGAGGCCGCCGCTGCCAGCAGCGCAGGCATCACCCGGTTCACGCGTTCACGGTGAGCGGTGGGCAAGGCTTGGTAACGGCTGGACTCGATCAGGTGCTGGTAGCGATCCTGGGCCACTTGTGGCTGGGCAAATCCCTGTGTCAGCGTGTCTCCCCAGGGCAGGCTCAAATCGGGGGTTTCTTCGTCCTCCTGTTTGTCGCCAAACACCAGATCAAAGTGGGCAGCCACGTGGCCCATGTGTCGCTTGAGCGCACTTAAAAAAGCGCTGGGGTCTTGGTAGCCCATGGCATGGGAAACCTTCAGTACCTCGGCCGGAGAGGCAGGAAGACGGTGGGTTTGCGCGTCGTCCACATACTGCAGGCGGTGCTCCAGATTACGCAAAAAGCGGTAGGCTGCCACCAGGCGGTCATGGTCATCCTGGCTCAGAAGACCCAGGGATACGCATTCCTCCAGCACATCGACGGTGCGGCGCAGTTGCAAACGGGGCTCCCGCCCGCCCCGAATCAATTGAAAAGCCTGTGCTGTGAATTCGATTTCCCGTATGCCGCCGCGCCCCAACTTCACATGCACGCTGCCAGGGTGCTGGTGCTCCCGCTTGCTGACTTCATTGCGGATTTGTACATGCAGCGCACGCAGGGCGCGTATTGCACCAAAATCCAGGTACTTGCGGTATACAAAGGGCCGCACAATGTTATTCAGGTTATCAATCGCCTGTTGAAATGCTTCGTCTTGGCTGGGGTCCACGGTCCAGTTGATCACCCGAGCCTTGATCCATGCATAGCGTTCCCACTCTCGCCCTTGCACCACGAAGTACTCTTCGAGCATGTCGAGTGTCACGACCAAGGGGCCGGAATCGCCATTGGGCCGAAGCCGCATGTCCACACGGAAAACAAAGCCTTCTTCGGTCACCTCCGAGATGAGCCGGATGAGTCTGCGCCCGACTTGCGTAAAAAACTCGGCGTGGGATTGGGTTCGGCCGTTTGGCCCACCCAGGGTTTCGCCATCCTGGCTGTACAAAAAATCAGGTCAATGTCGCTGGAGGCATTGAGTTCAAGGCCGCCCAGCTTGCCCATGCCCACCACCATGAGGCAATCGCCATTGGCTGGCTGGCCATACCGCTCAGCCTGCTGTTGGTGGCAGAAATTCAAGGCAATTTGCACCGAGGCGTCGGCCAAAAAGGACAGTGCTTCGGTGACTTCAAACAAATCCACCTGCCCCAACAAGTCCCTGCGCATGATTTCTATCATGCTGCGCTGGCGCACCAGACGCAGCTTGCTCATCAGTGTGTTTTCATCGGACAGGTTTTTGGCGTCTTCCAGCCAGGCCTCGATGCAGGTCAGGAGCGGTACATCGCATGTATCCTCCTGGCTCCATTGCGGAAAACGGTTCAGCCAGCGTTTGGCATACTCGGAATGAGACGGCCAAACTTGGTGCAGGAATTCTAATGGGTCACTCATGCGATCTTAAAAATGGTGGGTGCTTGGTTCTACAATAGCGCAATACAGCAGTGCACTTCTTCAAGGGTGATTCGTTTTGCAGCAGCCGTCCAGTCCCACTGTACCGACCTCAGCCCGGCTTGCGTCCTTGTCTCGCCGGGTGGGGCGCGTGGTTTTTTGGTTTTTGGTGGTTCTTTATGTGCCTTTGTGCCTGGCCCTGATTGCACTCAAATGGTGGGTACTTCCCGAGATTGACAACCACAGGCCTGCGCTGCAGTCTTTTCTTCAGCAGCAGACGGGCTTGCCCCTTCAGTTGGGCGCCTTGCACGCCCAGTGGAAGGGTTTGGGGCCGCAAGTCGTGGTGCGTCAGGTGGCCTTGCGCACGCCGCAGGGTGAAATTGGCCTGTCGGCCACAGGCCTGCGCATGGATTGGTCTTTGTTGAGTCTGCTCACCTTCCGGCCACGCCTGAACAATCTCGAAGTTGAAAACCCCGATTTGTTGATTACTCGGGATGTTCAAGGCGTGTTTCACGTGGCTGGTATGCCCATCGAGACGAGTGGCGATGCGGACAACCCCGGCTTGGACTGGTTGTTGACCCAGGGCCGCGTGCTGTTGACAAACGGCCAGATTCGCTGGCGAGATGACCTAGGTCAGTTGCCCAACGCAACCGCGCAGAAAGCCGAGTTATTGCTTGAAAATCAGTTTGGCCGCCATCAGGCAGGTTTGGTGTTGGAGCTGCCCGCATTGGCGAGCGCACCCTTGAGTGCTGTGGTGTCGTTTCGCAGCCCGGTGTTGGTGGGTGAGGCGGCTGACTGGAAGAAATGGAAGGGCACTTTGTACGTCGACGCGGAAGTGGATCACTCTGCACCACTGGAATCGGTGTTCAAAACCTTTGGCCTGGATGTGGACCTCACCCAGCCTCAGGGGCGCTTGTGGGTCGATTTTGATCAAGGCGTGGTGCAGCGCACTTTGCTGGATGCCCGGGTTGCCCGGCTGCGTTTTGCCAACCCCAACGTGGAGGCACCACCTTTCGACATCACCAACACCAGCGCACTGGTTGAGCTGGCCGGGGAACATGCCTTGTTCTCTCCGAGCAGCGTGGCCCTGAAGCGACTCACCGGGCAGCTTACAGGCGAGCAACGTTTTGGCCCGACCACGGTGGTGGTAGAACGCAAAGCGCAGGCCGATGGAGATGCATGGGCACTGCGCGTTCAAAACCTGAATGCTGCGCAAACCAAGGCGGTTGCCCTGGAGCTGGCGCCACACCTTGGTTTGGCCGAGCGTGTGAGTGAACTTCGTCAGTATGAGTTGGCCGGCACACTGGATGATGTGCAATTGCGGTGGGTTCAGCCACCCCAGGCGCCAGCATCTGGGGGTTTGCAGTTCAATTCGGACATCAATTTTTCTGGACTCACCGTCTTGTACCGCCCCGCGGCATTGCAAAGCGGTGGTCAATCGAAGGCAACGGGTTTTTCCAACCTGAGTGGACACATCCGCGGAGACAATCGCCAAGGGCAATGGACTTTGCAGGGCAAGAACACCGAGCTGGCCCTGCCGGAGGTTTTTGAAGCCGAGCGTTTGAACATCTCGGATTTGCAGGGCCGCGGCCAGTGGCGGGATCTCTTCGGGCGCGACAAGCCGGTTGAGTTTTCGATTGAGCAACTCAGTGTAAGCAATCCGGACTTGCAGGCACAAATGCAAGGGGAGTATGTGTTTCGCACCGATGCCGCCGACGAGGTAAGCCTGCAGGGGCAGCTCTTGCGTGCAGATCTTGCCGCTGCGCCAAAATATTTGCCCCTTGCGGTTGGGCAGGATGCCCGCGCATGGTTGCGTGAAAACCTCAAGGGTGGCCTGGCCAGGGATGGGGACTTTGAATTGCGCGGCGCACTGGAGAACTTTCCCTTCGACAAATCTGGCGACCGGGGCATTTTCAAGATCATGGTGCCGTTTGAACAGGGGGAGATCACCTACGCACCCGACTGGCCTGCCATACGCAACATTCAAGGCTTTGCGATGTTTGAAGGCAAGCGCATGCAGATTGTGGCCAAAAGTGCAGAAACCCAGGGTGTGCCGCTGGTTGATGTGGATGCACGCATTGACAACCTGGATGCCTGGGAACCCGTGCTCAACATCACTGGCCAGGGCCGTGGTGCACTGAAAAGCATGGTGGGTTTTGTGAACCAGAGCCCCGTGCGTCAAATCTTGAATGAGGCGTTGGTGGCTGCCGAGGTGGAGGGCAATGCCCAACTCGACCTCAAACTGAGTATCCCCATTGCCGCTCCCGCCAACACCCAGGTCAACGGTGATCTGGTGCTCAAGGGCAACGCAATTCGAATTGTGCGTGGCATGCCGCGCGTCAGCAACGTGGACGGTCGAATCCAGTTTTCAAACAAAGGCATGTTCATCGAAGGTTTGCAAGGCCAGGCCCTGGGCGGGCTGGTGCAAATCAAAGGCAACACCGATGCAGCCGGTCGCATGGAGATACGCGCCAGTGGTTTGGCTCGAGCGCAGGGTCTTGCCGATTACTTGAACCCGGCTGCCGGGCCATATCTGGCGGGCTCCACCCCTTACAGTGTGGTCGTTGGCACTCGCAACAACGGGGTCAACATTCAGGTGGACAGTCAGCTGCAAGGTCTGGAGGTCAGGTTGCCACCGCCGTTTCGCAAGGAGCGTGACACAGCCTTGCCTTTCAGTCTGCAGCAAACACCTGGGGAGCAGGGCGAACGCTGGATCATCCATGTGGGGGCCGAAGCCCGTCCAGTGGCGCAGCTGCGCGCCTTCACAACTTGGGATGGCGAACAGTCCGTGATGGAATCTTTGCAATTCGCAGTCGGCGCCCCCCTGGCACCCAACACAAGCGGTGTGCAAGGCGACGTGCGCTTGCCCAACCTGAACCTCGACGACTGGAAGGGCGTTTGGGAGCAATTGGCGGGCACGTCAAGCTCTGGCAGACCGGCCTCACCCCAGGGGTTGATGGGCCTGTGGATGGATGGGGGCGGTGATTCACCGCTCAAGGCCCGGGTGGCCGTGCGGGCAGACCGTGTCAGTTTTGGTAAAAAACAGTTTGAAGGGGTCAATGTGGTGGCCCGCACCATTGAGAAGCGTTGGCAGTTTGACCTGAAGGCACGGGGGGTGGACGGTTACCTGTCCTGGGTGGCCGATGCCCAAAGGCCGGACGGCTCTATTCTTGCCCGTTTCAAAACCTTGACCATTCCCAAAACACTGGATGGTGAGGTTGGCGATCTGGTCGAAGAACCCGTCTCAAGCATTCCTGCCCTGGACGTGGTTGTGGAGAGTTTCACCCTCAACGATTTGGCCTTGGGGCGCCTGAAGCTGGTGGCGGTCAATCAAACCCGGGACGAACAAGTGCGGGCCACACTGGGCCAGCGGCCGCGCGAATGGCGTCTGGAGGAGTTGATCATTGAAAATCCGGAGTCGGTGACTCGCGCCAAGGGCATCTGGCAGTATGGGGTTAACCTCAAAAACCAGCGTACAGACATTGAGTTAAACCAGTCAGTGAAAAACGCGGGTGGCCTGCTCAAGCGCTTGGGCATGGACGGCGTGTTTCAAGGCGGTGAGGGCGAGCTGGTCGGCCGCTTGCGTTGGGATGATGCCCCCACCAACCTGGATTATGCAACGCTGGGCGGCCAATTCAAGCTGACCAGCCGCAAGGGGCAGTTTTTGAAGGCAGATCCAGGGGTGGCCAAGCTCCTTGGCGTGCTTTCCTTGCAGGCCATCCCAAGGCGATTTACGCTGGATTTCAAGGATATTTTTTCGGATGGCTTTGCCTATGATTCCATGGAGGCCGATGTGGCTTTGAGCGAGGGCGTGGCCACCACCAGGAACTTCAAGATGACTGGCCCGAGCGCCACTGTGCTGATGGATGGCTCACTCGATCTGGAGTCCGAAACCCAGAACCTGAACGTGGTGGTGCTGCCCGATTTGAACGCCACGGGGGGCTCGCTGATTTATTCACTGCTTGCTGCCAACCCGGCGGTCGGTATTGCATCTCTGTTTGCCGATTTTGTGCTGAAAGACCCACTGTCGAAAATTTTCTCCTTCCAATACAAGGTGACGGGGCCGTGGGTGGCGCCAGTCATTGAGCGGGTGCGCAGGTCGACTTCTGAAACCCCAGCCAATTGAGGAATGAGCATCATGACAAACAAGCCCATGCAGATTGCCGCCTTGCAAATGGTCTCTACCCCCTCGGTCGATGAGAACATGCGCGTGGCGCGTAACCTCATGCAAGAGGCTGCCCGAGCCGGGGCCAGACTGGTGTTGCTGCCCGAGTATTTTTGCCTGATGGGTCAACAAGACACCGACAAACTCGCCATTGCTGAGGCATTTGGTGATGGGCCCTTGCAAACTTTCTTGGCCGAGCAGGCAAAGGGCTTGGGCATCTACGTTGTGGCAGGCACCATTCCATTGCAGAGTGGCCAGCTTGGTCGGGTGTACAACAGCAGTCTGGTGTTTAACCCCGATGGGCAATGCACTGCCCGTTACGACAAAATCCATTTGTTCTGTTTTTCCAAGGGCGCAGAACAATACGACGAAGGGCGCGTGTTGCTCCCGGGCAGCAAGCCGCTGGTGGCAAATTGCGATGGGTTCAAAGTGGGGCTTTCGGTGTGTTACGACCTTCGTTTTCCGGAGTTGTACCGTGCCATGGGGCCGGTTGATCTGATCGTGATGCCAGCAGCATTCACCCACACCACCGGCAAGGCCCATTGGGAGGTTTTGATGCGTGCCCGCGCCATCGAGAACCAGTGTTACGTGCTGGCATGCGGTCAGGGCGGTTTGCACCCCACTGGCCGACGCACGTGGGGCCATTCCATGGTCGTTGATCCGTGGGGCGAAGTGGAAC
The DNA here is from genome assembly GCA_036275255.1 of Limnobacter sp. Taxonomy (GTDB): domain Bacteria; phylum Pseudomonadota; class Gammaproteobacteria; order Burkholderiales; family Burkholderiaceae_B; genus Limnobacter. The sequence goes on from DASUEC010000182.1 coordinate 15,265, forward strand.
GAGTGCTGGAAGAAGGCGAAGGGGTGGTGATGGGCTTGCTTGACCCTGCTAAGATGCTTGACGTACGAAACAGTTTGCCTGCGCTCACTCATCGGGTGCTTTAAGCGCAACATTGAGGAAACACCATGAAAGCAGTAGATCCCGCCATCTCCAACCTTGCCATCGCCCAAAATCTCCTCTGGACCCCCTATGGCATTGACGAGCAACATGTTCACAAAGCTTTTGCCGAAATCTTTTCACACAAGGTCGACTTTGCAGACTTGTACTTTCAGTATGGTTGTGTAGAGGGTTGGTCGCTCGATGAAGGCCTGGTGAAGTCGGGCAGTTACAACATCGAACAGGGCGTGGGTGTGCGTGCTGTCAGCGGTGAAAAAACCGCATTTGCCTATTCGGACGACATTGCATTCAAACCCATTTTGGCTGCGGCCAAATCGGTTCGCGAAATTGCAAGCCTTGGCAAATCCGCCAACCGAAACCTCAAGACTGGCAAGGGCTTTTCGGATGCCCAGGCGCGCGCCTTGTACAGCCCCATGAACCCGATCTCACCACTGAGCAGCACCGAGAAGGTGGCCCTGCTCAAGCGCTTGGAGCAATACGCCCGCAAGCGCGACAAGCGTGTCAAGCAGGTGATGGCCAACATTGTGGGGGCCTACGACGTGGTGTTGGTGGCTCGAAGCGACGGAGTGCTGGCGGCCGACGTTCGCCCTTTGGTGCGGATCAATGTGAGTGTGGTGGTCGAGCAAAAGGGTCGCCGTGAGACGGGCTCCTCTGGTGCCGGTGGTCGTTACGATTTTGGCCAGTTCACCGACGCGTTCTTGATGCACCATGCACACACGGCAGTCGATCAGGCGCTTATCAATCTGGAAGCCAAACCCGCGCCCGCAGGCCTGCAAACCGTGGTGCTGGGTGCTGGCTGGCCCGGCATTTTGTTGCATGAGGCGATTGGTCATGGCTTGGAGGGCGATTTCAACCGCAAAGGCAGCAGCGCATTTTCCGGCATGATCGGTCAGCGTGTTGCATCCAAGGGCGTCACCATTGTTGATGACGGTACTCTGGCCAATCGCAGGGGTTCGCTGAACATCGACGACGAAGGCAACAAAACCGAATGCACCACACTCATTGAAGATGGCATTTTGAAAGGCTACATCCAAGACATCACCAACGCCCGCTTAATGAAAATGCCAGTCACAGGCAATGGCAGGCGCGAAAGCTTTGCCCACCTGCCCATGCCCCGCATGACCAACACCTACATGCTCAACGGTGACAAATCACCGGAAGAGATCATTGCCAGCGTCAAAGACGGCGTTTATGCCGTGAATTTTGGCGGTGGGCAGGTGGACATCACCAGTGGCAAGTTTGTGTTCTCAGCCTCTTTGGCCTACAAAATCGAGAACGGCAAAATCACCTACCCGCTCAAGGGTGCCACGCTGATTGGCAATGGCCCAGAGTCACTCACCAAAATCAGCATGGTGGGCAACGACATGGCGCTGGACGATGGGGTGGGCACTTGCGGCAAAGAAGGGCAAAGCGTGCCAGTTGGGGTGGGGCAGCCCACATTGAGAATCGACGGGCTTGTGATGGGCGGTACCCACTGAGTTCCTAACCCTGTCCGGGTTGTTTGCAGCGATTGGAACCATTCGGGCTCCAAGGATACACAAGAGACACTCTTGGCATTCTGCACTTGGACTCAACCAACACATCCCTACACACTGCGCGCAGTTTCAACGGTTCAACAGGCACTGTCTCATCTTCCAGTGAAGACTTGCTCTTGGCTGCTGAGACCCTCACGCCTTATTGGCTCCAACCCACACAATTGGACGCAGCCGATCCCGATCAGCGCAGGCTCATTGCATCATCGCAGGGCTTGCAGCCACCGGTGTCTGCAGAGTTTGGCGGCACGTCGGCCTTGCAGGATTTTCTCGAGAAGTGCGTCATGCTTCACGACTCCCGCAGTGATTCGCAGTCCATCCCTGTCATCGCCCAGTTCATCTCTCCGCTCGCGTTCTCCCACCCCGCCAATTCCAAAGACGCTTGCCTGCACCGTTTGTTGGCGTCTGCACAAGCGCAAGCGGGCCTGTTGAGTCCGGACGTGTGCGTGCAGTCCATCACGCCGAAGGCGTCGAGCCTGCCTGGTACATCCCAGCCAGGCCCCCCGTTTCGAGACTTTGAGGTGAGTTTGCTCATTCGGGGTGAACAAAAAATAGTCACGCTCAGGGAGCTCGCACCAGATTTCAGATCTGGCTTCATGTCCGCAGAGACCATTCTGGGGATGTTGCCCTTGTTGACGCCCGTTTCCCCGTCGGCTCTCGTGAGTAGGTACGGCATCGGCAGAACCGCGATTGCGCATGTCATTCTGTCTGTCAAGGCAAAGCTCCTGGCAAACCCCTCTCTTCCCAGAACACCCGGCAATTTGAACTGCTTGATGATGGAAGAAATTCGGTGCTTCGAACTGGCGAGGGGTGGCGAATTCTTGAGTCAAAAACCTCAACAGCGCGATGCCCTGTGGCAGGCCATTTGCAGCATGAGTCAGCAGCTTCCAGTGCTCGATGTGCCTGCTCCGAGCCCGCCTCCGGGCCTGTCTGCACCGGGTGACCCACCCACGCCAGGATTCGCAGCGCCCCCGCATGCGCTTCAGAGCCCCATTCCTGAGACACCCAAGATCACGCAGGGTTTGTCAAATTCCGGCAACGCGTGTTTTATCAATGCCTTGATAAGTTCGGCGGTTGGTGCACAAGGGGCTCAGTCCATGCTGCCCAAAATTGCTGCCCAGATCGACAAGGTCAACTCGGCATGCACCTTGTTGCATACCACGGCTGGATGTGATCATTCCGCACTGATCGCTAGGTTTCCTGACGGGCCAAACGGCTGGCTGAATGCTTTGGAAGTTTCTGCTGATCATCGTGCATCGCTTGCCGACACGTTCGCCATACACGATCCCGAAGTTCAGACCGAATTGGCGAACAAAATCGGTGAATGTTGCTCGCAATACGCACCGGTGATCGAATGGCTTGTTCACCAACTCCAAACCCTGCAGCCTGCGCTGTCGTCAGGCGAGGCCCTCTCGGCGCAGGATTTGAGTGCATTGAGCAGTGCGGTACAAACATGCTTTGAACGCGCCGATGTGCAGGAGTATTTCCGGGTTAACGGCTTGTTGCCCTCCAATCCACCGGCAACAATTCAAGACCTGGATGCACAAAAAGAGTTGCTCAACAGGGTTGTGGCCCGAATCATCAATAACCTGTCCCCAGGGGGCAGGTTCAATTATGGCCTTGCCGATGTTGATTTGCGTGCTGCCATTGCCATGGCTTTTTTTGCCATGCCAGAAGTGGCAAACACACTCCAGATCGGATGTCACAGAGACCCTTGGGGCGCCATCAAGGCTCCCGGCATTCAGCGATGGCGCGGCCTGCTCGAGAAAAACACCTGGGCCGAGATTGAACCGCCTGATTGTGAACGCCTGCTCGCCTTGCTGAAACAAGCCGCCGGCAAACGACTTGAAAATGAGCAATTGGTGCTCGGCTTTCTAAATGAAATGCGTGACTTGCTTCATTCACCCTTGGCGGGCGCTGCCGAGATTACACGCTTGCATCATTTGGCCCAGCGCCTCATGCAGAAAGACGTCAACTCTCA
>DASUEC010000183.1:0-3719 GCA_036275255.1 Limnobacter sp.
GAGTTGGCCCCTGCTGGCTGCGGTGCGGCCATCCATTGGCTTAATACAGTCTGGCTGGCAAAACCCTTATGGCCACCCTCATCCACAGGTGAGTGCACGTTACGCCCGCCATGGCATACAAACCCTTAACACGGCCCAACTTGGTGCACTGCGGTTTGCACTGGAGCAGTCCAAACCGGAAATAATCTGGATCGCGGCCAGCCAAATGCGAAACAAGCTCTGGCATATGCACGAAATCGGTGCGGACTGAGTACAAACCTTGGCATGTTTCTTGTTAACCTGAATAACAAACACAACAGGAATTGCCCCATGTCCACAGCACCCTTTGATGAAATGTACACGGCAGACGGCGCAGTCCGCCCACACTATCAAGACTTCTCCCAATGGCTTGGCATGCAGTCCCCCGAAAAACTGCAAAACAAACGCGCCGAGGCCGACCTCATTTTTCGGCGGGTGGGCATTACCTTTGCGGTGTATGGCGAAGAGTCCGGCACCGAGCGGCTGATTCCCTTTGACATGGTGCCGCGCATCATCCAGGCCAGCGAATGGAAAACCCTGGAAGCCGGGCTGCGTCAGAGGGTGCAGGCGCTCAACATGTTCCTCAAAGACATCTACAACGAGCAACGCATTTTGCAAACCGGCTTGATTCCACCGGAGCAGATTTTTCACAATGAGCAGTACAGGCCAGAAATGCAGGGTGTGAAAGTGGCCAGTGACATTTATGCTCATATTGCAGGGGTGGATGTGGTCCGCGCTGGCCAAGGGGAGTTTTACGTGCTGGAAGACAACCTGCGCGTGCCATCGGGCGTGAGCTACATGCTTGAAAACCGCAAGATGATGATGCGCCTGTTTCCGGAGTTGTTTGCGCGCAATCGGGTGGCGCCCGTGGAGCACTACCCGGACAACCTGCTTGAAAACCTTCGCTCGGTCAGCCCACAAAACAGCAGCGACCCCACCGTGGTGGTGCTCACCCCTGGCATGTACAACTCGGCCTATTTTGAGCATGCGTTTCTTGCGCAACAAATGGGCATTGAACTGGTGGAAGGCAAAGACCTGTTTGTGGATGAGGAAGTGCTGTACATGCGCACCACCCAGGGCCCCAAACGGGTGGACGTGATTTACCGCAGGCTGGATGACGACTTCCTCGACCCGCTTGCCTTTCGGGAGGACTCGCAACTGGGCGTACCAGGCCTGCTCTCGGTGTACCGCGCGGGCAATGTCACCCTGTGCAATGCCATTGGCACCGGGGTGGCCGATGACAAGTCGATTTACCCGTATGTGCCAGACATGATCAGGTTTTACCTGGACGAAGATCCCATCATCCTGAATGTGCCCACCTGGATGTGCCGCAAGCCAGACCACCTCAAAGAGGTGTTGGACAAACTGCCAGAACTCGTGGTGAAAGAGGTTCATGGCGCGGGCGGTTACGGCATGCTGGTTGGGCCAGCCTCCACCAAAGCGCAAATCGAGGAGTTTCGTCGAAAGCTGATTGCCGACCCCGCCAAGTTTATTGCACAGCCCACCCTCGCCTTGTCAACCTGCCCCACCTTTGTGGAAAGTGGCTTGGCCCCCAGGCACATCGACCTTCGCCCCTTTGTGTTGTCTGGCAGCAAAATCACAGTCACCCCAGGCGGCCTGAGCCGAGTGGCCTTGCGCGAGGGCTCGCTCGTGGTGAACAGCAGCCAGGGTGGTGGCACCAAAGACACCTGGGTGCTGGAAAGATAAGGAGAACCACATATGCTAAGCCGCACCGCTGATCACCTGTTCTGGATGGCACGCTACATTGAGCGCGCCGAAAACACCGCCCGCATGCTGGATGTGAATGTGCAAACAGCACTGCTGCCGCAAGACGCCGACAACGCTGAACAAGGTTGGCGGGCCATGCTCTCCATCTGCGAGTTGCAAGAGGCCTTCACCCATCGGCATGGTGAAGTCACCGCTGAGGCGGTGATTGATTTCATGGTAAAAGACCCAGGCAACCCCTCCAGCATTTTTTGCTGTTTACAAGCTGCTCGGGAAAATGCCCGTGCGGTGCGGGGTGCGCTCACCACAGAAGTCTGGGAGACAAACAACATCACTTGGCTGGAATTGCGAAAAGTGCTTCAAGATGGGCTGCTGGAGCGCGATCCTTCTTCTTTTTTTGAATGGGTCAAATTTCGCAGCCACCTGTCAAGGGGAGTCACGATTGGCACCATGCTCAAGGATGATGCATTTCGTTTCATTCGACTGGGCACGTTTCTGGAACGCGCAGACAACACCGCGCGCTTGCTGGATGTGAAATTTCACAGCACCCCGTTCAGCCCGACATTCGGGCATTTTGCGGCGCTGACCAGTGCCGACCCGCACGCCGACTACTATCACTGGGCAGCCATTTTGCGCTCGGTGTCTGCATTTGAAACCTATCGCAAGGTTTACCGGGATGTGATCACCCCAGACCGGGTGGCCGAGTTGCTGATTTTGCGTGACGACATGCCACGGTCACTGTTGGCTTCACTCAACGAGGTGTGTGACAACCTCGCTGTCATACGCAATGACTACTCTGCGGATACGGAACGGCGCGCCGGCAAACTGCGTGCAGAACTTTTGTACAGCCAGATTGATGACATTTTACAAATGGGCCTGCATGCATACCTTACGAACTTTTTGGAACGGGTCAACGACCTCGGCAACCGCATCAGCAAAGACTTTTTGGTACCACTCGAAGCGTGAAAATACACATTCAACACCACACCACCTACAGCTACACATGGCCTGTGCTTTATAGCATTCAGCATGTGCGGCTAACGCCTGTGCACTCGGCCACGCAACAAGTACTCACCTGGCGGGTGAAAGCGCCTGCAAAAACCAGCCGTTCCACAGATCATTTTCAAAACACGGTGCACACGTTCACGGTGAACCATGCACATAATGTGCTGCACGTCGAATCGTCTGGCGAGGTGGAGCTTTTGCATTCGCCCAGCGCATACCAACCCAAGCTCAAAGAAAGCATTCATCCACTGGTGTATTGCAACGCAACCGCGCTGACTGAATACAACGAAGAAATGCAGCAGTTCGCCAGCCATGTCAGCAACTCCCACCTCCCCTTTGCAGACCGCCTGCTGGCCTTGGCCCATGCCGTTGCAGACCGGGTCGTGTACACCAAAGGCAGCACCACGGTCTCACACACGGCACAACATGCATTTGATCATGGGCTCGGCGTGTGCCAGGACCATGCCCACGTGATGTTGGCCTGCCTGCGATCTCATGGAATCGCTGCGAGGTATGTAAGCGGGTATTTCTTCAACCCGGACGCCCCCCGACACGAAAGCCACGCATGGATTGAAGCATTCGACCCGGCTTGTGAACTGTGGCTGGGGGTGGACGCTACCCACCGTGCACTGGCCCAACAACAGCATTGCAAAGTGGCGGTGGGTAAAGACTACACCGGGGCATCCCCGGTGCGCGGTGTTCGCAGTGGTGGTGGAGATGAAAGCCTGGAGGTCAAAGTCACCATACATCGTGTGAATTAGCCAACTCGATTTGCAGTGGCTGAACATGCCTTGTGTCACCCAAAGCAACTAACCGATCAAAACTGCATCAGTCCGCACTTGCCCAGGAACCGTGTGCTCCCGCGCCAACACATATTGAGCACGGCAATTAACCCTTTGTCTGTTACGGCAAGGGTAGATTGATCGCTCAAGCAACCACCACACTCGCAGGAGATCTCAAATGCCAATCCC
>DASUEC010000184.1:0-5659 GCA_036275255.1 Limnobacter sp.
CTGGCGTGACCGTGAACCTGTGAAATTGACACGGTGAGTTCTTCCACCGAGGCTGCCACGGAGGATGCCGAATCGGTTTGCTCTTGAGCGCCGCTGCTCACTTGCGTGGATGCCGTGACCAGAATGCCCACGGTGTTGTTCATGGCTTCTGCAGCGGCTTTCAGCTCTTCCACCATGGTGGTTTGTTTTTGTCGAATGCTTTCCATCGCACCCCGGATTTTTGACATTTCATTGCTGCCGGGCACCTCGATGGGCCTGGAGAGATCGCCGGTCGCCATGATCTTCGCGTGCGCCAGGATCTGGCTGATTTGGTGGTTCACGTCTTTGAAAACCACCCACGCCAGGCTGATTGCAAACAACAGCACGATGACGGAGGTCAGCTCAATGGCCAGCAAGCGGCTTTCCATGCCAGCGATTCGTTCATCGAGGTGTTTGGTCAAGGTTTCGTTCAACTGATCGCTCAGCACAAAGCTTTCGGCATGGGCTTTGGCCAGATGACCGCGCAGTTCGTTCAGGTCTGCGCTGCCATGCAGTGCGGGGTCGCTTGCCAGCACGCGCCGGGTTTGCTGCTTGGCTTGTTCGAGGGAGTCCACGATCGCTTCGGTGGTTTGATCGACTTTGGAGGGCACATTGGCACCTGCGTTTTTGGATTTGGCGATGGCCTCCTGAACTTCGGCCATTCGCCGCGCCAGTGTGTTCAGCTGTGTCAGTGTGTAATTCAGGGTGTTGGTCACCGAGCCGTCATTCACGGAGAATCGGCGTTGTGTTTCCGAGAGATATTCACTCACCTGCGGCAGCAGGAAAGACATGGGACTCATCAGGTAGTAGGTGGGCAGAACAGGGTCCAGTGTCAGCTCGCTGTCATCGGCCAGTTGTCTGGCCAGTTTCACCGAAAGGTCACCCAAAGCCCTGGACTGTTCATCTGTTACATCCCCGGTGAAAGCACTTTGAATGGCCTTGGGCATGCCCTCGGCCACCGCATGCAGGCTCTGCCACTGCTCGGGCCATTTTGCCTTGAGGTTTGCAAACTGGCTTTGCAATTCGTTGGCGTTGGCAGAGCTGTTGCTGGCGCGCAATGACTGGATCTGTTGAACAAATTCATTCAGCTGCGCATGGTGAACAGCACCTTGCCGCTCGTTGTCCGAGGAGGCGATCAGTGCGTTGGCCTGAAGCTGGATTTGATAAAACAGAAAGCCGAATGTGCACAGCAATGGCAGGGCGATCAATCCAAACTTTTGCGCCAGGGTGGTGGCATTGAGAAACTTCTGGAGTGCCATGTTGACCTCAAGATAAACACAGAAAACACAAGGATTTTCAGTGTGACTGCGTACACGTGAAGCGTCATCCCTTCGGCAAGGGAACCCGAATGGGGAAGTGCAATTCCCGGTGCTCAGCCGAGGCCTGTTTTTAGCCCTTCATACATCAGGCGCATGGCCAGCAGGGTGAGTATGGTGTTCAGCGCGACTGCAAAATACTGTTCAGGGATTCGCTGAAGCATTCGTGCTCCCGCCAGATTGCCAGCCAGTGTGGCCAGGGCGATGGTCAGCAGCAAGGGCCAATGGTCCAGAATCGAGAAGCTGAGGCTGGAAAACGCGATCAATTTGATGCCATGCTGCACGACCATGGCCATGCCATGGGTGCCAACCACGATTTCGCGCGAGCGCCCGGCTTTGGGGAGCACCGACATCACCAAGGGGCCAGTTGCACCGAGCACAAGGCTAAGCCCAGTGGTGATTCCTCCGCTTGCCCATGCCCGCCATGCCTGGAGTTTCAGCCAGTGGCTGCGCCAAGTGGCCACCAGGATGAACAAACCGAGCATGATTTGACCCAGCCATTCAGGCACCCAAAGCACCAGTGGTGTGAGTGCTGCACCGCCCAGCAGTGCCCCCATGGTGAAAGGTTTGATGTAGTGCCAATCAATGTGTTGGCGTTGCACCAAAACCCGGTTGGCGTTGGACATGAGTTGTGCCGCCCCATGCAGGGGGATGAGCAAGGTGGGTGGAACAAACTGTGCCATCCATGCCAACAGGATCACGCCGCCCCCCACACCCATGGATGCAGTGATCGCTGATGTAAAAAAAGACGCCAGACCCAGGAGGAGAATCAGCTCCATGGCGTCTGCATCATGGCTGGGTCACGTTGATTTGACCAACCGCAAGTCCGGTGCTTGCAATAACCAGGTCGTAGAGCCCGACGCCGGGCGGGGTGAATTCGACGGTGTTGGTTTGACCCGATTGCAATCGCGCCTGCAGGTTTGCACCGTCCAGAACAAGTGTGTCGTCCTGATCAATAAACACCAAAAGGTGAGCACTATCACCCACCGGCAGTTGCAGGCGCACGGCATCGGTCAGCAGCTGCCCACCCTTGATGGTCAGCGAAGGGCGGGATTGGGCGTGGTGGTCAGGATGGGGCTCGGATGCGGTGGGCACTGCCTTGCCCGCCAGTTGGATTTGCATGTAAAGATAGGCCCCGCCCAGCGTGGCGCTGGCCAGGGCAAGGTACACAAGAGCACGTTTGTTCATGGGTTGATGCGTTGGCGTTTCGCGGTTGTTCGTTCCCACATTTGAATATACACCTCGGCGGAGTTGTACAGGGCTTTCAGGGCTTCGTTGCCACCCTCCAGCCGCAGCTCTTCCACCCAATCTGCCTTCAAACCGTAGTGCGCTTGCCCTTCGGTGTTCGCGTCAAAAAGCCGCTCCCCGCTTTTTTGTTGATCAAACCTCACCGGGCTTACATTGGTGTTGAATACACCCGCCCAGTCGGGGCCCTGGAACAGGGTGAACGGATAACTGATTTGGGGGCGGTCAGCACCACGGGGGCCTGCCTGGGCGCCGAGGCCATTGGTGTCTGCGCCAAAGCCCATTGCAAAGTCGAACTGCTGGCTTTTGAGCGGTGCAATCACCTTCAGGTCTTCTGCCCAGCCTTGTGCCGTGCCCTGGTATGGGTAGATGATGCCACCTGCGGCCAGTATTTTGCGCGCTTGTTCACGGGTGATGCCGCCATGCGCACCGTGGGTGGACACCAAGGGGTATTTTGGCTGCTGGCGGTCTGCCATCTCGATCAGGTCTCCCTTGATGGTCAGCTCCATGTGGTCCACTTCAATGATGATCCCTTTTTCCATCAATCTTTTGAAAGCGTACTTGCCCAGCTCGGTCAGGCCACGGCGGTTGCATTGCCGACGGTCCTCCCCTGTGGGGTACAGTGGCGCAACCCCCGGGTTGTTGGCGATCAGGGCCTGGGTCAATGGGTCGTTCCCCAAGCCGGGCACGGAAGTCATGACCGCACCGGGCTTGCGCAGGATGAAGTCCTGATAATCGTTGTCGCCGCCAGGGCAGTCGTAGGTTTGCCAAAAGGCGCCTGTGTCATAAAAATTGCCCACATTCAACACAGCCCCATCAAAAATGCCATTGCCACCAAAGGCATTGTCAAACTCATGAATCGGGAACATCTGGCGAACACCCAGGGCATAAAGCCGGTCGAGTTGGCGGTCTATCTCGGCCTCATCGCACATGTTCTGGCCAAACTTGATGCCGCAGTTGAAAAGGTGTGAAATTTCGATCCCCAGCACCACCGCCAGCTTCCCGTCGTTGATGACCTGCCTTGCCTCTTGCGGGCTGGTCACAATGCGGAACCAGCCCTTGCCGGGGCCGCCTTCCTGAGCGTCAATGTAGGCTTCCAGCTGCTTGGCGTATTCAATTTGTTTGACTGCGCTTTCCATTTCATTGCAGTCTTGCAGCGGCGCGCCTTTGGTGTTGCGCACCAAGCTGCAGAGGGTTTCGTTTTCAACCAGGTTGGTGACAAATATGCGCAAACCCGCCATCCATGCGCGCTCCAGCCACTTGTAGTACAAGCCTTCGTGGGTGAGTGCGTTGGCTGCGGGCCAACTGCGGAAGGTCGGCCAGCCCTCGGTGTCATGCGTGGCTTGTGGTGTGCCCTTGAACAGATTGTCCACCAGGTCCAGACGACCCATGGGGCCGTGATTGGCTTCACAGCTGCCCAAGGCGTGGGTCACGCCAAACCGGTGATGGGGTGTGCCATGGTGTGCACCACCCAAAAACGTGGTGGCGGTGATGTGGTTGTGCACATCGGCGAATCCTTTCACTGCCCGGTTCAAGCCCGCGCCACCAAAGGTGCGCCCTGTGTTTTTGGTCGCAATATCGGGAAACTCTTTGCAGCCCTGCGTGGGTACAAAATCAAACAGGGTGTCGGTGCCACTGGCGCTTTGCTCCACGGTGCCCAGGGTTTTGCTCAGGCCCAGGAGGGCGAGCTTCATTTGACTGCCCGTGTTGGTGAGGGAAAATCCACCGCGCCCGTTGCTGTCGGGTTGCACGGTCCATTCAATGAAATCCGAGAATGCGGTGCTGCTGCCCACCGGGTTGCCAGCTTCACCTGCGGGCGCCTGCATCATGGCCTCATTGGTGTTGTACACCATGTATTTGCCCAGGGCCGAGGGTTTCATGTAAAAGCGGGCTGCGTTGCCCGCAGTCGCTTGGTCAACGCCGTAACTGCCATCGGTTTTTTGGCTCACAAACAGGCCAGTTGCCTTGGATTGCAGGGCAAAGCATTGATTTGCGATGTTGAACTCGCTGGGCACAAAAGGCTGCTCCGCGGGGTTGGTGGGTGTTCCACCGTTGCCCCCGCCAGCAAGTCGGTCGTTGGAGTCGGAATTACAAGCGGCCAATGCTGCACACAGCAGCACCGTGCCAATCAGGGTGTGTCTCATGTCTCTTCTCTGCAGTGGGTGTGGCGCATCCGGCCTGTAGAGGTAATACTGACAAGAGATCGTTTCAGATTCAGTTTTGACGGTTTTACGGAATAAGCACCGTGCAGCCCGTGGTGAGGCGGTTCTCAAGCGCCGCATGGGCCTGCACCACCTCGCTGAGCGCATGGCGCTGGTTGATGTGAATTTTTACTTTGCCACTTTGCACCACATCAAACATTTCAGCAGCACTCTCCAGCATTTCGGCTTTTTCAGCGGTGAAAGAGGCCACCGTGGGGCGGGTCAGCACCAATGAACCACGCTCGGCCAGCCACTGCAAAGGCACAGGGTCGACCTTGCCGCTGGCGTTGCCGTAACTCACCATCATGCCACGTGGTTTCAGGCAGTTCAGTGAATCCAAGAAGGTGGCCTTGCCCACGCTGTCATAGACCACGGGCACGCCCTTGCCGCCTGTCAGTGCCTTCACGCGGTCAACGAGGTTTTCCTGGCTCGTCACAATAACCTCATCGCATCCATTGGCAAGGGCCAATCTCGCTTTTTCCGCTGTGGACACGGTACCAATCACCCGAACGCCCAAGGCCTTGGCCCATTGGCAGGCAATGCTGCCTACTCCACCTGCCGCAGCATGAAACAAAATGGTTTCGCCAGGCTGTACGCGGTACACCCGACGAAGCAGGTACTGCGCCGTGAAGCCCTTGAGCATCATGGCCGCCGCTGTCTCAAATGAAATACTGTCCGGAATTTTGACCAAGGGGTGTGCAGGCATGTTGCGCACCGTGGCATATGACCCCACCGGGCCAGACCCATACGCCACACGATCCCCTTCTTTGAACTCGGTGACGCCTTGGCCAACTGCGGTAACCACGCCTGCGCCCTCGGTGCCCGGGCAGCAGGGCAGTGCTTGGGGGTAGACCCCTGTGCGCCAGTACACTTCGATAA
>DASUEC010000185.1:0-15089 GCA_036275255.1 Limnobacter sp.
CACCGCCAGGTTCTCGGTGCCTCCAGTGATGATACTCAATGTGTTGAAGCCAAGTGCAGTGTTGCCGTCGCCCGTGATGTTGTCTTCCAGCGCATTCTTGCCCACAGCCACGTTGCGAAAGCCTGTTGTGGTGCTTTTCAAACTGTCCACACCCACGGACACGTTTTCGTAACCAGTGGTGAGGGCTTCTGAGGATTCATTGCCCAAGGCCACATTGCCAAAACCCGTGGTTGTGAAACGCATTGCGCTGGTGCCAATCGCCAGGTTGTCATAACTGGTGGTGGCGCTCTCCAATGCCTCGTAACCAATCGCAATGTTGTTGTTTCCGGTGGTCAACAACTGAAGTGCATCTGCACCCAAGGCAATGTTGTTGATGCCGGTGGTGTTGGCCTCCAAAGCCTCTTGACCAATGGCAATGTTGTAGCTGCCAGTGGTGTTGCTCCGCAGGGCATCAGCACCCACGGCGACATTGTTGTACCCGGTGGTGTTGCTTAACATGGCGCTATAACCCATGGCCACGTTGTTGTAGCCCGTGGTGTTGTCGCGCAATGTGCGATAACCTACAGCGGTGTTACCCCCCATGCCACTGGGTGTTCCCAAAAAGGCCTCCAGTCCTATCGCCACGTTGGCTCTGGACACACCGCCGGTCATGTCGCCAACAATGAGGCGCTGCGCAGTAACAGCACCACTGAAGTTGGCTGTGGTGCCTGTTAAGCCACCATTGAGCGCCAAGCCGCCAAAAGTGGGGGTGCTGGTTGTGGCAATGTTTTGTGGCAAGCTCAGGGTGATGCTGCCAGCACCGTTGCTCACATTGATTTGGTTGGCTGTGCCGGTGATTGTGCCCAAGGCAAAACCACTGCCATTTCCAATCAGCAAAGCGCCGTTGGCCGCAGCGCTGGCATCAACCCCCGTACCACCACGCGCCACAGCAAGCGTGCCGGCGCTGATGTTGCTTGCATTCAAACCCGTGAGCAATGCGCCACTTCCCGAAAATGCGCTCGCAGTGACGCTGCCCAAGGCAATCACATTGCCGGTGGCACCGTTGATGCTGAACAAAGCGGTTTCGTATTCATTTTCAAACAGGAAGCCTTCACCTGTGTTGCCTGATGCCCTAAACCGCAACTGGGCTGTTGCACTGCCATCCAGGGCATTGGGTGCCCAGCCACCGCCTAATGATTTGCCTGCACCAGCGGTTGAACGATAAATACCCCAGTTGGTATCGCCAGCGGTGTTGAAAAATATTGCAGAACCCCGCTGAGTGGCTGGATTGAGGTTTTTGCCCAGTTCCAGATCGCCTGTCAGACCGATTCGACCTGTCACTTGCAGTTTGTTTCCCGATGCATCATCGGCTGTGGCGCCTATCACGGTGTTGTCGATGGTGCGGCCCAACACCACGGTGTTGGATGTGGTGACCGATGCACTGTCACCAATCACCACGGCATTGCTTAAACCATTTGCCACCGAAGAATTGTTGCCCAATGCAATATTGGAATCGCCCGACGTAAGACCGCCTGCGGCAAATTCACCAATAAAGATATTGCCACTGCCGGTGTTTAACAGATTACCGGAGCGATGACCAATCGCAATGTTGGCGTTGCCACTGGTCAGGCTGGGCATAGCAAAGTGGCCCAATGCCGTGTTGGCAGCCCCACTCACAAGGCTGCCAAATGCATAGTTGCCTACACCGGTGTTGTAAGCGCCCTGAAATTGGAACAAGGCGCGATGACCCAGCGCGACGCTTTCAGACCCGGTGGCCCATCCTGCGGCCCCCTCACCCACCGCTGTAACCAAGGATCCGCTCACCAGACTGGCGGCCGCGTTGTGCCCCACCGCCGTGTTGCCTCCGCCCGTGGTGAGCGATTGAAGTGCAAACGTACCCACGGCGGTGTTGTCTTGCCCTGTGGTGTTTACGTTCAGTGCGTTGTAACCCAGCGCGGTCAAGCCGTTGGCCGTGCTGTTGGATGCGATGGCGCCTGTGCCCACACGCACATTGCGTGTGTTGTAGGTCACCACGTTGTTCACGTCTTCCAGCGTGAGCATCACACTGCCTGTGCGGCCATTGAACTGGGTTACGCCGTTGTTGGTGATCATGATGGCGCCGGGGCCATTCATGATTGAAATTCCAGCCCCTGCTGTGAGCGTGCTGAGTGCAAACCCACTGCCATTGCCAATCAACAAAGCGCCATTGGCGGCTGCACCTGCGTTTACGCCAGTGCCACCAAATGCTGGGCCCAACATGCCCGCATTGATGTTGTTGGCGTTCAGATCAGTCAGTCCGCCCCCGTTGCCGCTCAAGGTGGTGGCTGACAGCGCGCCGGTGATGGTGGTGTTGCCGATGATGCTGGTTGCGCCGTTGATGGTGGTGTTGCCCGTGATGCTGGTTGCGCCGGTTACATTCAGGCCCCCGCCAGCCACGGTGATGCCATTGTTGGCCGTGACCGCGCCAGTGAATGTGGATGTGCCACCCACGCTCAAGTTGCTGCTGAATGTGCCCACGGTGGCCTGAAACTCGGCCACCGTGACCTTGCCTGCTGTGTAACTGATGGCATCTGTGCCGTTGGTGGCGGAATCATCAGCAAACCGACCATTGCTGGCCACGGGCTGCCATGCGCCACTCACATAGCTGTAAAGCTGATTGTTCTCGAGCACCAGTCGCACATCGCCTTCCTGGCCCGGGGTTGAATTCAAAGCCGCCACGGTGGCCACCGCAGAGCGGTATTGCTGCGAGGCCACTTGCGCTGGCAAGCGGATTTCAACATAGTCGTCGCCATTGGCCCCGCCGGTTGATTCAATGCTGTCGCAACTGGTCTCAAAAGCACCATTCAAGCCAGGCGACACCACGGCAAACACCATTTGGGTACCCAAGCTCAGGCCACCGCGGTAGCTGGCGGTGTCGGTGTCGGTGTTGTTGTCCCATGCACAGTAGCCCAGCGGGCGACCATTCCCGTCCAGTTGCGGCACACCAAATCCGGAGGGCACGGTGCCCAACGACGCCGGGAAAAATGCGCCAGGTGCGCCCATGCCAGCGCCCCGCAGCTTGCCACTCACCTCGGCAACACGGCCTTGCAGAATCTGGTTGGCTTGCCCAACGCTGTTGCGCAGGGTGAATTGGCGAATCACCTGGCTGGTTGCAAATGCGGCCGAGGTGTCGCTGGAGCGGCCAGACACCTCTGAACTGATGGTCACCAAGCCCCCAAGGGCGAGCAACAAGATGGCCTGTTCCACAGCCTCCACCAAACGCGCTTTTCGGAACCCGGGCTGCGATGCGTTCATGTTCAGTTTCATGTTAATGCACGTCCATAATCACTGGTTGGGTTGTTTCAATTGAGGACCGTCACCACGACGTCGTCACCGGAGGCGGATGCCACATTGCCCAGCTTGCGAACAAGCCGGGTTCTCACTGTTTCTGCCCCGCCATTGACGCGGGGGCTTAAAATTAGCCGTATGCCATCGGCTTCGGTGTGCTCATACACCCAGGGTTCGAATTCGGGCAACTCGCGGGGCAACGGCACACCATCGCTGAGCTGGTTCAAGGTGAGTGTTCCACCGGGCGAATTCGGGCAGGTCACCAAATCAATGCGGGCTTGATGACTGTCGGCTGCGGGTGGCGCCGGGTATTCTGGTCGAAGTGCAAACTCGCCATGGCCGGAGCCTGCCGGGTAAATGGCAGCACACAGGAGCACTTTGCCGCGAATCAACTCCACTTGGGCTGCAAGCTCATCCACGCTTTCCTGGATGATGCGACCTTGCTCCTTTTCGTAGTAAAGCTTGCCAAATGCAACGCCCATCGCGCTGACCAGCGCGATTCCGTAGAGCAGGTATGAGGTCACAAAGCCCAAGGCGCGTTGGGCGCTTTTTATGTAATGGACTTTTGAACGCATGTTGATCTCCACCGCGGCGGACACTCCACCGCTTCATGGTTCATTAACGACCAAAGAACGGGAGTTGAAGATCGCTCGGGGGAGTTAGCCATTGGGCTAGGTGAAAGGATGACAAGAAGTAGGCAACCCAACACCGAACGAACCAATTGCCACAGGCATTTACTCAGGCGGTCTCGATTGGATTGATCTGAAAGCCATGTTCCAGAACCTTATCTCTTCATTTAACGTCGGCAATGCAAGGGGTGCGCACCCCCCGCTTGAGGCACCGCTTCTGCAAGCACCGATTCAGTGGATCAAAAACAACCAGGATGCAACAGGCTTGCAGGACGTGTCAGCCACGCTTTGTCAGTTGGGTGTGCGCAAGCTGCCACCCAATCAACGGTTGATGCTGGACCCCGAGAGCCCACAAGCAGGGCATTTGGCTGCACTGTTTGCATACAGCGCCAAGTTTGAGAGAAACCCGCAACCGCTGGAGGCTGCCAAGGCGCAATTGCTGGCCCTGGGCGACGACAAGCAAGCCTATGAGGGCTTGAGGCTTTTGCAAACACTCTGTTTGCCCAACAACGATGATGTGTTGGTATCCACCGACGTGCTGGTGGGCAACAAGGCCATGCCTGGGCACCACTACCTAGCGCAAATTGCGACCTCTGACCAAGAAAGCGAGGTGTCTTTTGCGCAGCGATTTGCTGACCTTCATGCCTCGGGGTGCGCTGTGCTGGATGTACTTCAATGCGCCCTGAAAGAGCCCGAGGAACACATGGGCGTCATCGCCATGCTGACCAAAGGTGCGGGCCTGTGCCCCAACCACGCCAAGGCCGAGGGCAACACGCTTTTGCACCTGCTCTGCCAGAGGCACGATGGCGCACTTGATCAAGCCGAGCAACGTGACCGCTTGGTCAACCTGCTTCTGCAAGGCATCGACATGGGATGCACCTGGCGTTTAAACAAGGCTGGTGAGCACCCACTGCAATTGCTGGTCAAAACGCCGGGCGATGTGGGTGAGGTTTTGGTGGAACGTTTGGAAGACCGTGCATGCCGGGGCGATGCCACGTCACATTTTGTACTCTATCAAATGTTGATCAATGGGCCTTTGCGGGGCACCGCATTTCGGCACCTGGCCAATGCAACTCGGCTGCAACTGCCGGAGGCGCAGGTAGAAACCGCGATGCTGCTGAAAAGCGGACGAATGCCCAATGGATTTTCGGGTAACCCGGAGGCCTTGCTGGATGAGGCTTTGCGCATGGGGTCGCTGGATGCAGCCTGCCTGCGGGTGCTGGATGGAAATGTGTCACTGGAGAACAAAAAGCAATTGATGCCTTTGATTCACGATGGCTACCGGCGCGGCCACGAGGGATGCCTGTTGATTGAAGGGTACCGAGCCATCCGGGGCCCTGGGTACTCACAAAAAATTTCGAGCGAGGTGCAACGCGCGGGTTATGACATCCACGACGATGGGCCTGGAGAACACCGCTTTTTAGGTGAACACAAGGGGCAAAGATTGCTTGCGGACAATATTCAAAGACGGTATCCCCTTCCGAATCTTGGCGATTCGTCCAGGGGATACGCATGGTCAAGGTTTAGTTTTCTTGAACAACTTTGAAGTACACAAAATCGCCGTCGGAGGTTTCTATACAACCCTCTGGCCAGCCAGAAACCCCTGCCACACCTGACAGGCCTGCATCGGTGCCACCGGTCCACGCCGTGGCAGCAGCCCCTGTCGTGGGAATGGTGTTGGAGCCATACAGCAAGGTGTTCACCCGGCCGCACACATCTTCACGAATATCCACCAGAGCCACCATCGGGTCTGCGGCGCCTGATGCAAGCCCGTTGCCAGGTGTGGCCTTGTTCAAGTGCCAGTGGCCCGCCGCAGCAGCACTGGGCGATGCGATTGTTTTGGCACCGGCAAAGGCTGAGCTGGGCATGATCTGTGGCGATGCATAGCGCGCAGCAGGATCAAACAGGCCTGTGTTTGCAGTGGCAGAAAAATCCAGGGTGTTGATGACAGCGGAGGCTCCAAAATCGGAAGCATATCGACCCACACCATCACGCAAATCGCTACCCTGCTTCAAAATAACAGACGCATTCACCTTGGCTTGCTCGGTGTCGGTTTGGGACGTGGGGCTGCGGTTGGCCAGTGCAAAGCCGCCCAAAATTGCGGTCATGAGGGCAATGCCAAACAGCAACGCTGCCTGAATGAAACCCTGCTGGCGGGTGTGTTTAAAGGTATGCATGATATGCTCCTGATCCTTGTGAATTAGCCAAGCTCGACTTTGGCCTGCTTGCGGGCCTGTTCAAGCTCTTCGTTAAACTTCTGGAGGGCAATGTTTTCGATGATCTCATTGCGCACCGCTTCCAATTTGGGTTTGTCAATTTGCTTCATGTCGTCGATGCGAAGCACCAGCAAACCATTCCTCAATTGCAATACACCGCTGAACTCGCCTTTCTTCATTTTGCTCACCACACGCCCCAGGTTGTAAGGCAACACATTGGTGGCAGCAAAACCGTCGCCCACATCAATCAACGGGCGAAGCTGACCGAGGGCTTTGGAGTCGCCCTCCTTCATGGCATTGAGCGTGGTTTGGATATCGTTCGCATCGGTGCTGAGGTAGTAACTCACCTTCCAGAGTTTGAAGTTTTCGTCGAGCACATTTTTGTCGTAAAAGGCTTTGATGTCCTCTTCACTGACCGCCTTGCGCAGCTCTTCCATGCGCCGCGTGGTGAACAGGGTGGACAAGACCTCGCGCTCGGCCGCTCGAATGACTGCGTCGGCTTCTTTGCTGTATCGCTCCCGACCCATCTCGGCAGCCAACACTTTGTTGATGTAACGGTCGATCACAATGGCACGGTCAACGCCGGCCTGCACCACGCCGACAATTTCGCCTTCGGTTACGGCCTTGCCATTGACCTTGGCCACCACGGCCACAGCCTGCTCGCTTGGGGAAGACGCAGTTGCGGCATTGGCCGACCCTGTGGCGTTGGTGCCAAACATTTGATAAGCACCAAAGCCCAAGGTGGCCACCACCGCACCAACTGCACCGAGCTTGAACAACTTGCCCTTGGGATCGGGTTTTTCCACTGGCGCGGCGGCAGGCTCAACGCTTTCGTTGGCCTCAAAGCCGGGCAAGGCTTCTTTCAATTGATCGTCATTCATCGTTCATCCCCCTCAATTTAACGTCCACTTTCTCGGTCAGGCCCTTCACGGTGGCGTAAGCCGCCGCACCTTGACAGCCCGCCAGGCAAATCTCTTGGGCCCGCCAAATCACTTTGTCAGACACCCCCTGAATGCTGTTCATCACGAACATGAACTCTGGGTAATGCTGTGCATTCTCGATGCGCACCTGAAGCGCGTCATTCACCACCGTCACCTCCACCACCGGGCTAAGCCTGGACAGCACAGCGGCATAATCCTGATAAAGCTTTCTGCCCACGGGTTGGCTGGATATGCTGAACTGCGGCAGCTCCAGACTTTTTTGCTCCTGCTCACGGGTGCTGACAAAATCCCGCACTGAGAACACCGTGATGATGAGCATCAAAACGGCGGCGGCCACCGTGAACATGGGGGCCACCCCAAGCAACCGACTCAACTCGGTGGCCATCATTGAGCCGTCATACTTCATGTTCAGCTTCATGACTTCACTTCCCCTTTCCTGTTTTACGAACAACAAGTAACCCTTCCATATCCCTCAGATCGGTTACCACATCCCGCCCCAACTGGTCCAGGTAGTCCTGGCTGACCCAGCTGGGCAAGGTGATCTCGAAATCTTCTGAGCGATCCGCCTTCATGGTGTAGCGGTCTATCCACCCCCCCGAGCGCACCACCGTCGCCGACACTTGTTGGATTCGCGACAACTGCATGGCAAGTGGCTGCTGCACACTGAGTTTCCCCAGGGTGTCATTCAAGTCGTTTTGCACTGCACGCATGTTGAGCTTGGGCTGGTTGATGGAGCGAATCACCACTTCATACGTATTCAAACCCACAAAAACCATGGCACTGGCCACCAAGGTGCCCAAGGCTGTGCGGTTGATCCACTTGCCCATCCGCTCTGAAATACCGAGCAACTCCTGGGGTACGCTGGACAGTGTTTTCCCGTTTTTCGAAGTGATCTCAAACTGCGGCAAGTCGATGCCGAGCAAAAAATCATCCATCACTTCAGGGATGTTGCACACCAGGCGAATCGACACCCCTTCCAGAATGAGTGCGGCAGTGAAATCTTGTGTCTTGAGCAGGTAGACACCATCGCCCTGATGCGACGGCTCACCGGGCAACACCTCGGTGAAAGGCAAGGTGAAATTGGGCACCGATGCCAGGCAGTGGCTCTCGACGGCGAAGTAATACACATGGCCCGCGCGAGGCAGCCAGTACACATGGAGCCTGTTGGTGCCCAAAATTGCGTAGGCATGGTTGCCAACCACTTTCATGGGGTTGGACGAGCCCACGGGCAGGCGCCCTGCAATCAGGTTGAAGTACACATTGCGAATAGGAGATTCTTGCATCAGCCAGCTCCTGACAACACTGCTTCGTTTTGTAGATACACCACGGCCAGGCTGAACAGCACGGCAATGCCGGAGTAGAGCAAAGAAGCCACAAACGCCCACACAGCAAACTTTTTGGCTGCGCTGTTTGCACGCTCCTCACGGCTGTCGGCAATCGATGCAAGGCACTCGGAAAGCTGCCTCTGGTCGCGGTGTGAGCGAATCAACAAGCGCTCGCTGCTGTCGAGCACCGGAGAATTGAAGGCGGATGAAGGATGCTCACCAATCTCTGTGCGCCCCACCACGTCGCCCCAGAATTTGGTGAGGGTGGGGATGAGTGTGCCTTTGCGTGCAATGTGCACCGCGTCGAGAAAGGTAACCCCTCCGCCCAGAAGCGAGGCCAATACACGGAACGTGGCCGCCATGCCGGAGCACAGCAGCAATTGGCCAATGACAGGCATGCGCTCCAGTATGTTCAACGCCTGTGTTCTCACTTTTGGATCGGGTGAGAGCAGCATGAGCACAAAATAGATGAGGAACAAAACAAAGATGAAGGAGAACACCAGCAACCCGTTGTTGACTTGCTCGGCCAGGGCGAGGGATTGCTGGTAGGCCTCCACTTTGGCGGGGTCTTCACTCAGAAGCGGTGTTTTTTTCAGTTCTTCAATCAGGCCAAAGCGCATGCCAATCACAGTGCTCACCGCCATGATCAAGTCCAGGGCGGTCCACGCAACCGCGCCAAACATCAACTTGAGTGTGGTGGATCCTTTTTCATAGAAGCTCACTGCGGTGTCGAGTGCACGGCTTAACTGGCCTGCGGCCTCACCGGCCTTGAGCACCGCGAGCGTAGAGCTGTCGAACCAGTTCAGAAGCGTGAGGGCCTGCACAAAACCATAGCCCTGGCGCAAGGCGTTCAGCGCTTCGTTCAATGCCAGCCGGGGTTCACCCAACTCCCCCAGAATGACCTGTTCCAAAGATTTTTCCGGAGACAATCCCGAGCGAACGTTGTATGCAATGGCCTGCAAAAACTTTTGCTTGTAGGCCCGATTGACCGGGCTGTGCAGCAAGCGCGAGATGGCCCCACGGGGCTTGATCTCTTCAACATGCAGCACCACCCCCCCACGCTCAATGGCGCTTTGCATGGCCTCGCGGGGGCGACTGGCTGCAACAACCAGTTCGTGTGTGTAATACCCGGTGAGTTTTGGATCGGGCCGCGCTGTGGCGTCGAGCATGCTGGGCGCGAGGTATTCCACCCTGTAGTTCAGCAGGTTCATGTGGACTGTACCCCCAGGGCTTTTTCGACCGTGGGCCAATCCACCACACCATGGTTGAGCAAGAGCTCCAGCGTGTTGATGCGGCTCACATACTCCACACCGTTGTCGGGCACCAGGTCGGCGGGCAGCTCGACTTGCTTGTTTCGGAAAGCTTTCACGAACCGGCTGCGCATGGCCTCCTCGTTGGGAATGTGCAAGGTTTCATGCGAGGCCACCCGGCCCCAATAACCGGTGTTGCCACAACGGGCGCAACCGTGCGCCTTTTTCAGGCCATGCCCCAGATTGACCAAACCACCCGTCAATTTGTAGGCGCGCTGCTGCATTGCTTCCACCTCGCCAGGCGAGGCTGGCACTGCACAGGAGCACAAGCGACGAACCAGCTTTTGGTGTATGACCAGGCGCAGGTAATGGGCGATCAAAAACTCGGAGTCTTCGCGATGCACAGGATCGATGATGGACAAAAAGCGCTCGGTCACCTGAATGGCGCTGTTGGCGTGAATGGTGGAAATCACCAAGTGGCCACTTTCTGCAAAGGCCAAGGCGGCACGTGCAGAGTCTGCATCGCGAATCTCACCAAAAATCAGAATGTCTGGATCCTGACGCAAAATGGAGCGTTCCAATTCAATGGCTTTCTGCTGGATGAGTGCTTGCAATTGAATCTGCTTGGCAAACGGCAAAATGTACTCCACCGGGTCTTCGACGGTGATGACGTTCATGGTGTCGCGCCGAAATCCGCAGGCCACTGTGTATTGCGTGGTGCTTTTGCCTGACCCGGTCGCGCCGGTGATAAACACCAGGCCACCGGTTTTTCCACTTTGGGTGTTCAAGCCACGGATGAGGTTGATCATGCGCGGCTGGCTCGGGAAGAGCGCTTGCAAACTGGGCAATGTGGAAGAATCCAAGGCGCGCAGCACAACCGACTCCCCATCGACCAGCGGCTGTGTCGACACACGAAAATCGACTGTACGCCCGTCGTGATCCACAGACAGGCGACCGTCCTGTGCCGTCCGGCTGTTGGATGCGTCCATGCCCGCCTCAATCTTGATGCGAGCCACCAGGGATTGCATGAGCACCTCGGGCAGCAGGTGGGTGGGTCGCATGGCAGAGTCAATGCGATACACCAGCCAGGCATCCGGGTCGGTTTTGCGGTTCAGGTGTATGTCGCTGGCGCGGAACATGATGGCTTCACGCAACACGGCATACACCAGTGCACGCAGCTTGCCGGCCTCCAGGCCTTCCGTTTTGAGGCTCTCAATCAACCCCGGCACCGACCCCGATTGCTCAAACGACTGAATGGCGAACAACACCTCGTGCCGGCTGGCAGGTATGAATTGCAGCCTGCTCACCTTTTGGCGCAAAGCGGACTGGATTCGGGCAGTTTGTGCGGGTGTAAACGCCTGCGCAGCCCGCAGAGACAGCACCCCCTTGCTCAACTCCACGGGCACGCAGCAGAACCGCTTGCACACATCAATCGGCAAGATGGTTTGCAGGTTGAATGCCTGGTCCAGGTCGGGATCGCTGTCTCCATTGACCTGCAAATCATCCAGGTTTACAAAGCGCGACCGCAATGCCAACGTGGTGAGGTCCGCTTGCCGCCCTTCCGAGCGAAGCTGCAACACCTGCTGACGCAACAGTTCAAGCTGTTGATCGTCCAGTCGTGACTCAGTCCAATCAATGGCCATGCCCGCACCTCACCTGAACACTGAACCTGTGCTGCCAAAGCCAGGCTGCTGGCCTGGCTGTGCACCGAACCCGCCCAATCCACCGTTGCCAAACCCGCCACCAAAACCGGGATTGCCACCCCCCACGCCACCGGCAATGCCATTGTTCAGTACGCGGGAGCTGGTGGCAGGCACCAGATAATCGAAGGCTTTGGTGTCCACTTTCTCCAGGTCGGCGGGCACCAGATTGAATGCAGAAGCGGACTCGACCGCACCAAAAAACACGGTGACCCAGCGCCCATACTCGTTTTGCCATTCGACAGTGACGTCAAAATCCTCCACCTTGGCACGCAGAACATACCCGTTGATGTTCACGGGTCGTCCCACTTTCAAACGCAAGACCGAGGGCCCCAAACCACCGCCCTGCGCGCTGGGTGCTGGAGCCACCGGCCTGGCGTTGACTGCCTGGCCCGCACTGCCGCCCGAGGTGTTGTTCGTGGCGTTGGCCACGACAGGCGCAGGTGCACTAAAAGCAACTGAATCGGGACGGCGCAACACCACAGCACCGCTCACATGGGCGCTCACAGCCATTTCACTGAACAGTGCTGCCAGCGGTGCGGGCACATTGGCCGCGTTCAAGGCCTGTTGACGAATGTTGAAATCTTCTTGTGTCAGCCTGGCGGCAGCCTTCTCACGCAGGTCATCTGTGGCGGGCACTTGCGGCGCTGCTTGCCCCGCAGCCTGCGTGGGCTGCGGGGCTGCGGCTCCCCCACCGGCCTGTGACGGGCCTTGTCCGTTGCCGTTCACCCACACGGGGCGCACCAGGGGGTTCTGGATGGCAGATTGACCATGCACTTGGCCAACACACGCCATGCAGAACAACCACGCCCATTTCAGGAAATGCGAGTTCATCGGGCTTCTCCTTGAGCAATCATGACACCAGGACTAACCACGGGCTGTCGGTCTTGCCAAGATGCCAAACTGGATGACATGCGAAGCCCTCCGCTGTTGCGCAAGGCAAGCGGTTGAGGCTCAATGCGACGCAGCTTTTTGCGGGGCTCCACCAGAGCCGGCTGCACCTCGGGTGGTCGACTCAGATCGTTAAGCTCTTCCACAGCGGCCGGTTGTGGCGAAATCTTCTGCACTGGCTGGTTGACCGTGCTCGCATCAGCAAGATCGTCAAACATGAGCAACTTGGGCCGAATGGTGATCACCAGCTCGGTCTGCTTGGCTTGCTCCGAGCGGCTCAGAATACCCAAGCCTTTCTGGAAGTCGTCTTGTGCACGGGATACCGTGATACCCCCCAGCAAAATGGTGTCGCCCGGCCGGCAACGCACCTGGGTTTTGAGCTCCCGATCAGCCACTTCAGGCAAATTCAGATCGACGCCCAAGGCCGTGAATTTTTTGAGTGCCAGCAACTCGGTGATGGAGATGTTGATGCGGGTGTAAATGGTTGCATCATGGGCTTCGCCAGTGAGCGAGAGTTCAAGGCCCGTGCGCAGAAATTGGGTGTCTGCTGTGGATTGTGCAACGCCATTGACGATCTGTGAGCCCACGCGAGACACAAAGGTGGTGGACTGCCCCACACGGATTGAGCCATTGGTGCCATTCATCAAGCCGATTTTTGGCTGGCTCAGGGTTTTTACATCCCCTTGCGTCTTGAGAAAATCCACGAGCAGGTTGGATTGGAAGTTCTCACCAAAAATCAGTGTTTCAACCCCTGTGGATGTTCGAGAAATTTGGGTCAAGGCTTGTGCCGTGCTGGATGCACCAGCCACTGGGGAATCCAGCCCTGCATTCAGGCCACCGCCACTGCGATACAGCTCCCAGCGGATGCCCATGTTGTTGTTGTCATTGAGATCGACCTGCAACACATTCATGTCGTAGACGATCAAAGACCGCGTGGCGCGTGCACGTTCCAGATAAGTGCGAATGTCAGATAGGCCACGACGGTTGGAACGGAACACCAGCGAGCGGTTGATTCGGTCCAGGTACACATCCCGCGCGCCGAGGTATTGCAAGGTGTTGGTAATGCCTGCCATGCTGTCTTCATTCAGCACAGGCGGCATGGGCACCACAAACTGTTGCTCGGGCATGATGCGCAACACACCACTCTCACTCACAGTCCAGAAGAACCCCATGATCTCGCCCAGCTTGTTCATCACATCCTGCAGGCTGCCATTGAGGTTGTTCAGCGTCACCACACCGTAGCGGGCGGCAGCATCGGGGCCACCTTCAAAAGCAAATGGCACGTTGGTGTTGGCCAGTACAATTTGAAGCACATCGAACAAGCCGCGCTCGGTGACCGAGAGATTGGTGATCATCACCCCAGGCAATTGCCCCTGGTTGTAGTTGGGTTTGACCCAGAACGCGTCTTCGGGCAAGCGGCTGATCGGCAATGTGACGCGGGAGGCAGCCTGCCCCCCCACACTCACCTCGGGTTGCTTGATGTTCTCCCGGATGGATTTGCTTTGTTCAAACGGGCGCAGCGGCGCACACGCGCCAAGCACGCCGGCCAATGCCAGGTAAACACCCATGGCGCGCAGGCATTTTATGGTGTTCAATGGTGGTCGGAGCTTCATGGGCAACCCTTGTCGAATGCTGACGTTTAGTCAGTATGCGAAGTCGGGTGAGGTTACACATCCCTCGAACGAGTGCGCCCAACACACCCCCCTCTTCGAGGTATCAAGCCGCAAGGCAAAAGAATCAACCCGTTAACCCACGCCACCCACCATGCCCAATCCAAGCACCCCACGCACTGCCAACGCCCTCACCGTGCTTTGGTGCGGGGCTTTCATTCTTTGCATTTCTCTGGGAATTCGCCACGCCTTCGGGCTTTTTTTGCAACCCATGAGCATGGCCAATGACTGGGGGCGTGAGGTGTTTGCCTTTGCAATTGCATTGCAAAACCTCGTGTGGGGTGTTGCCCAACCCTTTGTTGGCCGTGCGGCCGATCGCCTGGGTGCGGGCAAAACCATGATGGCAGGCGCATTGCTGTATGTGGCAGGCCTCTATGGCATGGGGCTTTCCAGTTCTCCGGGCGTGTTGACATTCAGCGCCGGCATTCTGATCGGGCTGGGTTTGAGTGGCACCACATTTCCCGTGGTGTTTGGCGCAATCAGCCGAGCCATGCCCCCAGAAAAGCGCAGCATGGCCATGGGCATCTCCATGGCTTTGGGCTCTTTGGGTCAGTTCGCATTTTTGCCCGGGGGCCTGTTCGTCATTAACCAATTGGGCTGGAGCAACGCCCTCACCCTCTTTGCGTTGTTGGCCGTGGTGATTGTGCCACTGGCTTGGCAATTGTTGGGGCGGGCATCAACAAGCGACACCAACCCAACCCAAGCAGCACCGACCAACCCCGAGCCGGGCATGTGGCGCACCTTGCAACAGGCCATTCAGCACCGATCATTTTTGATGCTAAGCCTTGGCTATTTCGTGTGCGGGTTTCAGATTCTTTTCATCAGTGTGCACTTGCCAAGTTATCTGCAAGACAGTGGTGTATCCGCTGGCGTGGGCAGCACAGCACTTGCGTTGATTGGCCTGTTCAACATTCTTGGCAGTTACCTGGCTGGGCTTTGGGGTGGACGGTTCCGCAAGCCCATGCTGTTGACTGGCATTTACAGTCTTCGTGGCATTTTGATTGTGGCCTTCGTGCTAGCCCCCCTCACCCCCTGGACGGTTTACCTGTTTGCCGCCTGCATGGGTGTGCTGTGGCTATCCACGGTGCCGCTGACCACCGGCACCGTGGCCTCCATGTTTGGCGTGCAAAACCTCTCCATGCTCGGCGGCTTGGTTTTCAT
>DASUEC010000186.1:0-4604 GCA_036275255.1 Limnobacter sp.
GTGCAATCGCAACAACTTGTCGGTAAAAGGGCACAATTGGTGGCTGAAATCATGCGAAAAACCCTACGAGTGTGGCAGACTCGTGTCGAGAAAGTTGGTTGAGGTTCCAACAACCATGACAGCGCCTGCTGTAAAATACCAACCAGCTTGAACCCCTATTTAACCCAAGGAGCAACAATGAAAAAAATGTCGACTCTCACGCAAGTGTTGATGGCCGTGGCCATCGGTACAGCGTCTACAGCCGCTTTGGCCCATACAACTGAGAAAGGTGAAGGCCTGTCCGGCTACGTCGTGGACGCAAGTGGCAAGATTGTTAAAGACGGCTCCAAGGAGTGCGTACGCACCAGCTACTTCACAGCAGCCCTGGCCGTGCAGGAATGCGATCCCGACCTGATCCCCAAGAAGCCAGCACCTGCCCCTGTGGTTACACCAGCGCCAGCCCCTGCGCCGGCCCCAGCACCAGCCCCAACACCCGTAGTCACCAAAGTTAGCCTGGAAGCCGATGCATATTTCGACTTCGACAAGGCCACTTTGAAGCAGGGCGGCAAGGACCGCATCGATGCTGAAATCGCCAAGTTGGGTCAAGTGGACCTCAACAGCGTGATCGCCATCGGCCACACCGACTCCATTGGTTCCGATGCATACAACCAAAAGCTGTCCGAGCGTCGTGCCCAGGCAGTGAAGGACTACATGGTCAGCAAGGGCGTTGCAGCGGATCGCATCCAGATCAAGGGCATGGGCGAGAGCCAGCCTATCGCTGACAACAAGACCCGCGAAGGCCGTGCCAAGAACCGTCGTGTTGAAATCGAATTCAACGCCACACAGAAAGTCGCCAAGTAATCGGCCTCTTCAGGTTCTGAATCAGAAAAGCCCGGCTATGCCGGGCTTTTTTGTTGGGTGCTCGGTTAGAATCAATATTGCAACTAACCTTTGACACCCACGAATCATGAGCAGTACACCCAACAACAATGTCGACCCCGCCGAATTGGCCAAGTTCTCTGCCCTGGCCGCCAAATGGTGGGACCCCAACAGCGAATTCCGCCCCCTGCACGAAATTAATCCGCTTCGGTTGAACTGGATTGATGAACGTGTCCGCTTGCAAGGCAAACGCGTGCTGGACGTGGGTTGCGGTGGCGGCATACTGGCCGAGAGCATGGCGCGCCGCGGTGCAGACGTGTTGGGCATCGATCTGGCCGAGAAATCCCTCAAGGTGGCCGAACTGCACAAACTTGAAACCGGTGTCAGCAACGTGAACTACAGGGCTGTGTCCGCCGAACAACTCGCGGGCGAACAGCAGGCAAATTACGACGTGGTCACCTGCCTTGAGATGCTGGAGCACGTGCCCGACCCGGCACAAACCGTTCAGGCGTGCGCCGATTTGTGCAAACCCGGAGGCTGGCTGTTTTTCTCCACCATCAACCGCAACCCGAAAAGCTTTTTGTTTGCAATTGTTGGTGCTGAATATGTATTGAACCTGCTACCCAAAGGAACCCATGCCTACGACAAATTCATCAAGCCTTCGGAACTGGCGCAGTATTGCCGACAGGCTGGGCTGGAGTTCTCAGAAATTATTGGTCTGGTGTACAACCCCTTGACCAAAGTATACCGTTTGGCCCGCGACACCGATGTGAATTACATGGTTGCGTGCCGCAAAACCGCCTGAGGACATGGTGATGCAGTTCAAAGCCGTGCTGTTCGACCTCGATGGCACACTGGTGGATACAGCGCCAGATCTGTGCGGCACCATTCAAGACATGCAAAGTGATCGCGGGGTCGAAGTTTCATCCATCGCGAGTATGCAGCACCTGTCTTCGGGTGGCGCACGGGCGCTTCTGAAGGCAGGTTTCGGGCTCGAACCCCATTACCCGGAGTTTGCTGCGATGCGTGCTGAGTTTCTGGCGCGCTATGAAGCACGTATCGCCAGAGCCAGTGCGCCCTACAATGGCATTGTTCCTCTGCTCAACGGGATTCAATCCAAAGGGCTTCGCTGGGGCGTGGTCACCAACAAACCTTATTACCTGGCAGAAAAGCTGATGGACGAATTGGGTTTGCTACGGGATTGCGCCACATTGATCGGCGGCGATACCGCCGAAAAACCCAAACCCTCGCCATTGCCTTGCCTGATGGCGGCAACCGAACTGCGACTGCCAGCAGGGCAATGCGTGATGGTGGGGGACGATGCACGGGACATTCAAGCCGGGCAAGCGGCAGGCATGTTCAGCGTGGCAGTGCGCTATGGCTACATTGCCAGCGACATCGATCAATGGGGCGCAGATGTGGTCGTAAATTCACCACAGGCACTGGCCAGCTGGTTGATGAACAACACCTGATTTGCATCACAATGCTCAGGGGCTTATACTAGCCCTCCCTTGGGGCCGATCCGGTTTCGACGTGGATTGCAAAGCTATTGGGGCGTGTCGAGGACCAGTCACCTCGTAAATCCATCTGGAAAACTTTAAACGCAAACGACGATCGTTTCGCTCTGGCCGCTTAATTGCCGCCAGGTCCTACACCAGCTTGCCGATGGGCTGGGCGGGGTCAAACCCGCAGTGGGATCATTTCACATCGGACCGCTCTTTGTGGTGTTGCAACATAGAGAGTTAAACTAAGCAACTCGCGGTCAGGTCAGGGTGTCTCTTCCCGGAACTGATTGCTAAATCCAAACAAGAAGACTACACACGTAGAACTGGTAGTGGAGGATTTGCGGACGCGGGTTCAATTCCCGCCGGCTCCACCATACAAACAGAAAGGTCAGCCCTTGTGGTTGACCTTTTTTACTTTGACCAGTCATTGCATGTCCAAAGGCGTCTTCCTTTCTGTACTCGCCTCCATTTTGTTTGGTGCCCTGTACTACTACGCAAGCCTGCTCAAGCCCCTCAGTGGAGAGCAGATCTTCGGCTGGCGGATGCTACTCACCTTTCCGGCCATGACAGCATTTCTGTGGCTGAGCAAAGATTGGGGGTTGGTCAGCAAGCTGTGGGGGCGACTGCGCGCTCGTCCTTTGCTTCTGCTGGCCTTGCCTGTCAGTTCATTTCTTCTGGCGATCCAGTTGTGGTTGTTTATGTGGGCTCCACTGCATGGCAAAGCGCTGGATGTTTCTCTGGGTTATTTCATGCTGCCGCTGAGCATGGTGCTGCTTGGACGAGTGCTGTATGGAGAACGCCTGAGTCCACTGCAAACCACGGCTGTGGCTTTGGCCTGCGTGGGTGTGGCACATGAACTGTGGCGGGTCAGCAGTTTTTCTTGGGCAAGCATGCTGGTTTGTCTTGGCTACCCCTACTATTTCGTGCTGAGGAAAAAAATCCAGACAGATCACCTCGGAGGTTTGTGGTTTGACATGCTGTTGATGCTGCCCGTCGCGCTCTTTTTTGCGATAGATCTGAACGCGGAATTTGTACAAACCTACGCAGATCATCCCTCGCTTTACGCATTGGTGCCTTTGCTGGGGGTCATCAGCGCCAGCGCCCTGATTGCATACATTGCATCGAGCAAACTCTTGCCATTTGGGGTATTTGGATTGCTGGGCTATGTGGAACCCGTGCTGCTGGTTTTTGTGGCCATCGCACTGGGTGAATCAATTGCTGCTGAACAATGGATGACTTACATGCCCGTGTGGGCTGCCGTACTCTGCCTGGTGATCGATGGTTTGCGAATGACACGGGCCAGATCTGGATCCTGATTGAAAGCGGCAGTAAAAAAATCAACAAAGCAATTGATTTTCAAGGAAGGCCTGCGGGACGGCTGAAAAACCACATTCAAAGGCAAGGTGCTTGGCTGATATTGCGTGAGCAAGGCTTTCACTTGCCCGGTGCGCAATTCGTCCCCATAAATCCAGCTCGGTGAGTAAACAATTCCTATGCCTTCCAACAGTGCCTGTCGAATGGCCTCTGAACTGTTGGAGTGGAAGTTGCTGTTTACCCTCACCACCTCCGACGTGCCCCGTGCCCGAAAAAACACCCACTCGTTGAAATTGTCAATTCCGGTGTAAAGAAGGCAATTGTGCAAGGGCAAATCCTTGAGTGTTTTGGGTTCCCCGTGTTGCGCGACATAAGCGGCCGACGCCATCACCGAGCGGCTCACCGTGCCGATTCGACGAGCAATCAAGCGGCTGTCCTTCAACTCCCCCACACGAAAAGTGACATCAATTCCGGATGCCACCAAATCCACAAAGCGGTCGTCCAATTGAAGGTCAATGCAAATTTTTGGGTATCGCGCATAAAATGCGGGCAAGCGGGGCACAATGTGCAACCTTGCAAAAGCCATGGGTGCCGCAACACGAATCAAACCGCTCACCTCGTGCTCTGCGCGATGCACCTCTGTCCTTGCCTCTTCAAGCGTTTCGAGAACCTGGCGGCAGCGCTGATAATACAAAGCCCCGGCTTCGGTGAGTGCATGGCTGCGGGTGGATCTCACCAAAAGCAGTGCGCCAACTTCCTGCTCCAGGGCCTGCACCTGCTTGCTGATGGCCGACTGTGTTGTGTTGTACTGCCTTGCCACAGCAGAAAAGTTTCCGGTTTCCACCACACGCACAAACGTCTCCATCCAACGCAATCTATCCATATCGCCTGTCTTTGGTATTCCTGCATGGAATAAATACTATCACC
>DASUEC010000187.1:0-10723 GCA_036275255.1 Limnobacter sp.
CTGTGTGGCATCGGCAGACAGGCTGACATCGGCCTGAAGGGCCGCATTGCCGTTAAAAAATATGTCCAGGCGATTGTCCGTGGCCGCAAAGTCCAGCGACCCCAACATCGGCGACACCGTGACCAGCGGCGTCACGTCCACCCCTTGGGGCAGAATTTCCATGACGATCTCCCAGCGGGATCGGGATTCCCCGTAGGCCACCACCGTCTCATCCAGAATCCGCATGAACTGCTTGAACCGGATGGCCAGCACACTGCGACCATCCAGACCAGGAAGCACTTCAAAAGAGTCAACTTCCGGGGATTGGGCAAGGCTGTCGGCAATGCGCTTCACCTCGGCAACGCTCATGCCCTTGAATTCCACACTGAGCGTGGTTGCCTGGGCGCCTTGGGCCAAATTGACCACGCCAAGGGCACCCGCCTCGATGTCCATGCTTACGCCAAGCGTCTCGCCATGGTTGCGGAGCTCGATTTTGGATTGGGGAGAAACAAGCTGCGAATACGCAGGGCTGACAAGCGCCAAACCTGCACAAGCAAAAAGGCCTGACAAAATAACGGAAAGGGGGCGTCGAATAGTCACAGGGTAGGCTGGATTTAAGTAGAAATAATACCTACGAGTGTAGGTCGCCTGAATGGGGGAAGCAGGCCCATATTTGTTAAATATGGTGAAATACAACCTTGAAGAGTGACTCCAATGGAGTTTTTAGTGCATTAAATCACTTTTGATCGTGGCGACCCTTGGAGGAGTATCGCAGCACTTTCTGAACATAAAGCTGGGTTTCCTTGAAGGGTGGTATGCCCTTGTAACGATCCACCGCCCCTTCGCCAGCGTTGTAGGCAGCAGCCACAAGGATCAGATCACCTTTGAAACGGCGGTGCAGCCATTCCAGATACCGGATTCCACCTGCAATGTTTTGCTTTGGATCGTATGGATCGGCAACGCCAAAACGTGCGGCTGTGCCCGGAATGAGCTGCATTACACCCATCGCATCCTTGGGCGACCGCGCCCTGGCATTGAAATTGGATTCAACCGCTGCGACGGCCATGACAAAATCCACACCCAAAAAGGAGTGGGCCGCCAAGGTGCGCACCAGCTCCAAAACGGTCCTGCGATCGGTGGGCAACCTGGTGGCGTAGCGGTCAAAATCAAAGACAGGTGCCGACGCACTCTTCAGGCTCGCACGCAGGGCCACGAGGTCGGGAGGAGCCTGGAGGCAGGCAGGCAACTCGCCGGTCAGTTGCCCCGACCAGGAGCCCGCTCGCAACACCATGAACCGGTGCGCCTCTGCATGACCCAGTTCATCAGCGGCATGCAGGTGAAACAAGGCCCAGCGCGCCTCTGGCCCGTCAATGGACAAGGCAGACACACCGGCGCGGAAGTGCCCCTCTGCACTGCCCATGCGCGCAGCCTCACAAAACTCCAGATAGGCAAGTTTTGGTCCGCCCAAGGAATCACCCGCATTTGCAGTGATGTACCCCCGTTCAAGCGCGGCCCTCACCTGTGGGGCTTCGTGGCTGAACGCCACCGGAAAACCCTGTTCCTCAGCCGCAAATGCTGTGGGCATCAGCAGAGCACCCCATGTAAACAGCATGGGCCGCAAAACCCATGCAAAAACACGACGGCATGCTGCCCTTGCCATGGCTAGGCGGCCTTCATGATGTCCAGCTGCTCAGGCTGCGGAACCAAAAAACCGTCCTTGAACTTCACCAGCAAGCCCTTGGCCTGCAAAGACGACAGCTCCCTGGCCACCACCTCCCGCTGCGTATACGCGCGTGCGGCAATCTCCTGGTGGGTTGCGAGCTTTTGGATAAACAAGCCCTCGGGCTCATGCACCGCCAATTCAAGCAAAACACCCTGAATCCTTAAGTTGGCCTTCAGGCAGGCGAATTGCGTCAAGCGGCGGGTCATTCCCCGGAGCTGCATGGTGAGCTGCTGCATTTGTCGCAATGCAATTTGCGGGTTGTGCGTGATCAGGGTGAGAAAGTCCTCGCGAGACATCACACCAACAGAAGAATCTTTTACCGCGTACACAGAGGCAGACCTCGGCTGCCCATCAATGGCCGACCAATCGCCAAACAACTCCCCGACTTTCACATCGCGAATCACCATTTCGCGGCCCTGCGGGTTGTGCAACACCACCCGCACCATGCCACTGCAAAGCGCCATCACCGTGTTGTTGGTGGCGCTGGAATGACTCACAATGCAATCGCCCGCCCGGTAAACACGTGCTGACACAAAATGCTCAATGCCTTTGAGTGAGGCATCGTCCAGGTCTTGGAATACAACGATCGACCTCAAATGCTCCAACAACATTCCACAATCCTTTGAATATTGGTGTACGGTGTTACACACAACCGATCAATATAAAACAAAATTAAAACGATTGTATATTTTTACTGGTAATTTACTTACAACCACTGACCGAAAGTGACACCGCACCGAAGCTGAACATGTCCAAAGAAGTGCACAACCATGCAGCCAATCACATGGCCTCTTTGACAGAGGTTAAAGCCGCTTGCGTGATGGTGTGCGACATCAGCGACTTTGTCAAAGTGGTCAACCGGCAAATGCAGTTGCATGGCCCAAAACGTGGCTCCGAAAAAACCAGGCTTTGGTTTGACCACATTTTTTCAACAATCGTTCAGATTATCGAGCAATCTGGCGGGCATGTGCATCAATTGATCGGGGACGCCTTGGTTGCCCTGTTTCATCAACACGACGCCCCAGAGGCGCTTGAATGTGCAATGCAAATCAAGCAGAGCTTGGGCGATACAGGCCATGAACCATGGCCCGCACAAATCAAAACGTCGATATCGGCTGGCGAAGTGGACTTGTATTCGGTGCCAATCCATGCAGCCAAACAGTCCAGACTTGTTTTGGGGCAAGCATTCAGGCGCAGCTTGGCAGGCAACAAAATGGCCAACAAGCACGATGTCATTGTTGATGAGCACTTGCTCGCGCTTTGCACAAAGCCCCTGACACCCTGGAGCTTCCAAACCCTGGATGATTCATTTCAACGGGTCAGCCTGGCCAATGGCCAGCGTATGTCGAACACCGTGCAACCCAACAGCGAGATCCGTGAAAGTCAATCCAGCGAGATCAAACTGCTCACCCTGATGTACCTCGAACTTGCATTCGCCGAGGACCGCAAAAAGACAAGAAATGTGCTTGACGACCTGTTTCAAGCCATCGACGAACTGGCCACTCCGGTCCAGGCGAGTCTCTCGGGTGTTTGCGAGACCGGGCAAGGCGTTCGGTTTCAGTTTTTGCTGGGCAGCCACAAATCCGAGTCCAATGAAGTCCACAGGGCCATTGCTTTTGCAAAAGACGCACAGCAAATACTGCTGAAAAGCAGCCATGTCCGCTTTGCGAGAGCAAGCATTGGCTACGGCCATTGCTGGCAAGGCGAGCATGTTAGCGCCGGCAACAGATTTTTCAGTGTGCACGGTCGCGAGATCAACCTGGCCGCCAGGCTGCTGGACACCACCCCGGCCAACCACATTTACATCACCGAAAGCGCATACCATCAACTCAACATCAAAAATGCATTGATCGACATGGGGCAAATGCCTGTGCGCGGTGAAGATCTGGAGGTCAGGTACTTTTTGGTCCCACAGGACTATGACCCCACCGGGGCAACTTACCAGCAATCTCACGCAGCATTGGGCCGACGTGCAGAACTGCAAAACATCTTCCAATGGCTGGACATGGGTGGCACCTCAACACAAAGCTGCGCCATTCAGATTGCTGGCGCAGCAGGCGTGGGAAAAAGCACACTGGTTGGTGCCGTTCAAAGCCAACTCAAAGCCATGAACAACGTGTGCGTTGAAATGCGTGCCAGTCCACAGACACAGGCATTTCCCTATGCCTTGGTCTACCCAATCCTGTCCAGCCTGGCCAAGGTCAATGGGCTAGACGCGTTTGAATCCTGGGCCCAGGCAGAACTGGAAGACAACCCACGGCTGTCACCCTGGTTGGGACTGATCAGCGTCATCACGCCTTATCGCTTTGCAGCGCATGACGATTCCAGTCAAGTCACCCCGGAGTTCAAGTCCCGAATCATTTTTGACATGTGCACGTCCCTGGTCAGAAGGATGGGCGAAAAGCAAGCTGTCGTGATTGTGATTGAAGACCTGCAGTGGTTTGACAGCCTGTCCATTTCTTTGCTTGAACACATGATCCGCACTGGCGCGGTCAAGCGCTGCATTTATACCCTGAGAACCGGTGAGTCATCGCATAAAACATCCGAATTGCAACAACGCATTCGACAGGCTTGCCCCCAGAATCACCACGCATTGGAGTTGCAACAGTTCGATCTTGCGCAGACCGCACAGTTTCTGGGTGGCTATTTGAACTCGGATTCCGTGCCAGACCATGTTTGCAATACGGTGTACACCATGTCCGGGGGCAATCTGCTCCTGATGAACGCCTTTTTACAAAGGCTGATACAAGACCAGGTCATCAAGATACACACCGACCGCTCGCCCCAGATTGATCATGAGCGACTCGAGCAAGTTTCTACGATACCCATCAGCCTTGAACATGCAGTTCAAACCCGGATCGACCTTTTGCGCGAGCCTCAGCGGCACACATTAAAACATTGCGCAATATTCAAATCACCTTTCAGTGCAATCGAATTGCTGGAGACCTTTCATTACCCCGACCGTATTTTGCTGCATCAAACCATTGCAGACCTGTTGAAAGAAAGGTTGCTCAAAATTTCTCACATCGAAAATGATGTGGAGTATTTTCGGTTTGAACACCAGCTGATTGAACAATGCGTGTACGACAGAATTCCGTACGAAGAGCGCAAAGCAATGCATGCGAGGTTTGCAAGCTGGCTGGAGAGCAAAACAGTATCGCGCGAGACCAAACCAAGCAATGCACGGGTAATTCGATTGGCAGCGCAGTACAAACTGGCGAACCAACTCGACAAGGCGGTTCCCCTTGCCCATGCGGCGGTGCGATACTCATTGGCCATTGGTGCGCTTGATGAAGCCATGGACCGCCTGGACAGCTTGATTGAATGGCAACAGAACAATCTGCTGACACAAACCACCAACACCGAAGTTGCACAATGGATTGAAAACAAGGCCAGGATTTATTTTGCCAAAGGCAATTTGGCCCAAGCGCTGGTTCAGTTCAAAATGACGCTGGACCAACTGGGCTACCCTCACCCGGATGAGACCAAAGCGAATCGGATTGGTGTCACCAAGGCCTTCGAAGACATGTACAGCAAGCGTCTTGCCACACGGTCGGCCAACCCCACATTGCGCCCGGGCACGACAGAGGAGCAATGCGCCATCCGCGTGTACGTTACCATCGGAGAACTTAATTTTTACATGGGCACCGACTATGTCGGTCACCTGTATTTGATCAAAGGTGCGGCGCTCACCGAAAGCCTGTGCGTATCGGGCAGCGACGACGTCAAGGCCTATGTTGGCTGCGCTGTGCTGGCACAAATACTTGGACGCCCCGATTGGCAAGATTACTTCAGGGCACTCACACACGAATCGCTGGAGCAAATCACCAGCACAAGCCAACGCTATAAGGCACTGGCCTATGTGGGCCACCGGCTCGGTTACCTCGAATACGCCGATGCCAAACTGGCAAAGGCACTGGCTGTAAGTTACTCGGCAATCGAATCCGCCCAAAAGGGGCATGAATATCACATCCAGATGCTCTCATTTTCAACGGTCGTGCTGGCTCGGGTTGCTCAAGGTCAGTTCATTGAGGCGCTCATCGCATTTGCCGCATATCAAAAGCTGGTCGACAAGTTTTCGAGTGCCTATTTCAATCTTTTCCATCAATACAGCGTCAACAATCAAAAAATCTATGCACTTGCAGCGCTTGGAAAACTGGAGGAAGCGCGGAGCGAGTTGGAAAGACTGGAGAAGGTCGACAAAGAACTTGATTTCCCGGCACCCATGAAAGCCAGCTTGCTCCGATGCAGGTTGATGTACCTTTACATGGCTAAAAACTGGGAAAGCGCCAAAGCAATTTCGCTCAAGCTGCTCGACCACCTCTCTGATGAATTGTGCGACAAGGCTTATTTTTTCACGTGCGCATCTCTGCCATTGCAGGTTTTGCTGGAATCGGAGCAGCAGCATGGCCCATTGTCTACTCGTGAAAAATCGGCTGTAGACAGGCTGCACAACAAACTTGAAGAATTACAAAGGCGCTTTTTGCTGGCCAGGCCAAGCTATCTTGTTTTGACAGCCCATCGCCTGATTCACGGTGCCAAAGACCACGGCAAAGCAAGGTCGATGCTTGAAGAGGCTTTGCAGCTGACAAAAGCGTCGGGGCAACAGGCAGAGGAGACCAAAGCCCGCAACATGCTGCTGGCCTTACAAACCAGACAGCCTTAAAACCGGATCACTTGCCCTGCTTTAAGCATCTTGAGCGAAAACTCAGACACCAGCAATTCGATTTCCTTTTCAATCTCAAGACGTTCCCACTCTTTCAGGTAGGACACCCAAACATTTTTTACACCGGCCAGTGTCTTTAACTGCTCCTCCAGCAAACTTGGGCACAAATGCATGCTCAGCCGGGACAGCGCATCATGTTTGTTGGCAAAAGAGGTTTCTATGACCAGGTGATCGATGCACCCAAAATCGGACAGCGTTTTTCCAAGGGAGCTACACACATAGGTATCCGAGGCCAAAGCCAAGCGTTGATTGCCTGAAGAAAGCACATAGCCCAGGGTAGGCACTGAATGATTCATTTCAATTGCAGTGATCGTAATGCCTGAAATTTGCAATGGCACTGCAGCGTTAAAAGACACAAACTCCAGCGCAGGCTTGTCTGCCGAGGGTATCCTGGTGAAATCCGGCCAAATCACATCATTGAACAAATGGGCTTGAATGGATGCGATGGTTGTTGGCAAGCCGTACACTTTGAGCGGAGAATCACAAAAATGTTGCCTTGCTTCCACCAGAAACGGCAGGCAACACACATGGTCCAGATGGGAGTGTGTAAGAAACACGGCATCAATCCTGGCCAGAGCTGGTGTGGCCAGTTGATTCATGCCCAAGCCTGCATCAATCAACACATGGTCATTGAGCAAATAACAGGAGGTGCCGTTGCCAGGTGAACCCATGCTGCCACTACAGCCAAGCACTTCAAGGCTTGCACTCAAGGTGTTTTCAATCAATGGCATCAGATCAACCCGTTCGCTCAGTTGTGTACATTATAAGAACATGAATATTGACGCGGTGACAATTTTCACCATATTTCACATGCCCACGACCCATGCTTGACGATTATCAATTAAATCTGGATCCAGCAACCATGATTGCATTGAATGCAATCATCGTCATCAGCATGTTTGCCGTGTCCTTGCACCTGCGGGTGATCCATTTCAAGCAGGTCATGCAGGCCCCAAAGACAGCCCTGATTGGCTTGCTCGCCCAGTTTGTATTGCTTCCCTTCGTCACCTACCTGTTCACAATGGCGCTGCCAGTCCAGCCTGCCGTTGCACTGGGCCTGATTCTGGTAGGCTGCGTGCCCGGTGGCAATTTGTCCAATGTTTTTACCTTTCTTGCCAAAGGCAACCTTCCAATGTCAGTGTCCTTGACTGCGGTCGGATTTCCTCTGTCGGCCATTCTGACACCGATCAACTTTTCAATTTACGCCTCACTTCACCCCGATGTGGCGCCGCTTGTGTCGTCAGTGGGCATTGACCCGCTTCAGTTTGCGCTTCTCATTGTTTTCAACATTCTGCTTCCTCTGGTGCTCGGCTGTTGGGTGGGCACGCAATGCAAACGGTTTTACAACACCGTTGCACCGTTCACATCCGGTTTCGCACTCGTGGCCATTGCCGTGGTGATTGTCCTCATTTTCAAAGACAACCTGCATGTCCCATTGGCTGTGAGCACCCAGTACATGGGCTATGCCGTGCTGCACCACTGCGTGGCGCTGCTTTGCGCGTATGCATTGGCGGCAAGTGTGAGCCTCTCCCCAGCCGACTGCAGAACCATCAGCATCGAGGTGGGCATTCAAAATGCACCGCTCGGTATATTGCTGATGCTCACATTCATGCCCATGCAAAGCGGTGCCGTGCTCACCATTGCATTTTGGGGTGCATGGCAAATTCTCGGCACCTATCTGCTCGTGTTGTATTGGAGAACCACACAGCGCAGCACAGGCTGAGCCAGCCAGCGGCTCATCCCCATTAAAAACGCCAGCCCACGCCCACACCAATCAGCAAAGGATCCAGTTTGACCTTGCTCACAGATGCACCGTTGGCAAGCACGTCGCTACGCAGACGGATCTTCTTCACATCCACATTCAGGTACATGTTCCCGCTCAATCGGTAATCCATACCCGCATTCAACGACAGCCCGATGCTGTTGCTCTCGAGATCAAGCGGCTGGGCACCGGCGGCCAGCCTCACACTCGATATCTTTGTGTAATTCACCCCAACACCGGCGTAGGGCTGAAACACGGCACCGGGCTTGAAGTGGTACTGAAGGCTTAACACCGGCGGCAAGTGCTTGAAGCTGCCAAGGCTGGTCTGTGTTCCATTGTTCACCAGGGTGACGTTGTGGCGTTGCGGATAAGTCAAGACCAGTTCAGCGGCCCAGTTGGGTGTAAAGAAATAACTGATGTCAATTTCTGGAATTGTTTTATTACTGACATGCACCGTGTCAGATGCGGTCACCCCCAAGGCCGGAATCGGATCCGATTGATTGGCCATGTCCATGTGCACAGCACGCAGCCGCAACAACCAGGGCTCGTCGACCGCCGCCTGCGCACCAAATGCCGCACACCCCAACACCCCCAGCAAAGTCAGATTCAAACTTTTGATGCCCATCACTCTCTCCCACCTGTTAAAAAATAGCTATCAAGATGGGCAAAGTGTTGCAGAGCAAGTGCAGCTGCGCCTTGATTTAAATCAAGCAAGCCTTCCATGGGTTCGTTTAAAAATGCCAAACACCCAGCGCAGCTTTGTTTCAAACAAAAGACTTGTAAAAAAGAATGAATGCCCTAGAAGTTATGTCGGGTTTGCGACGTTGAATCGTCAAATTGGTAGAGCACACTCTAAGTTTACAGCTGTACTCTTACAAATGACCGTTGAGTCATTTTTTTGGAGCACCGCCATGCACATTCGACTGCCTTCCGCCCACAATGCAGCATCCTTGGGTTTTGCTGCCACCGTGCCCACATTCCTGATTCTTGCCCTGAACGGCACCAGTTTCTTTTATGGCATGGACACTGTCATTTCCCTTTCAATCGCTGTCGGGCTCATGACATTTGCTGTCGCATTCCTGGGAAAAACGCTCAAATAAACAGCAAATTCGGGTATTGTCATTTGAAATTATTCATCAAATTGCATACTGCGAATACAGAGGTGACATGACTCGATTGCTGACTTTGGGACTTGCCACCCTCGTGGGCCTTTGTGCACTGCCCGCCTGTACCGAGGACCGAATCTTCGTCCAGAACCGCACGGCACCCAGCGACACCTCAGGGGGTGGAGGCGCACCCGGCGCAGGCACTGGGGGTGGGGTCAACCCACCACCGCCTGCTGCGGAGTTCACCGACGAAAGAATGGTTCTTCAACTCGCACTGGACAACGATGAAGGAGTCAATCCATGACGGCCTGGCTGAAGCTGACACTTGCGTGCACACTCACCGTGGCCAGTGCATTTCATGGTTTGCCTGCACACGCCGCCGGCATGAGCACACATGCCTTCATGGCAGACTTCGGCCGCAAGGCATTGCCAGAGGGGCCATTGAAAGCCCTGCTCACTGCGCACCGCGCCTCGCTGGTGTCCGGAGCGATTCATCCCGATGGTGGCTATGGATCCGGATCTGCATTTCCTGCAGATCGAGGCATGGCCGAGGCCGCGCATTGGGGGGATTTCACCGAAGCATTCATGAATTACCTGCGCACCGAAAAAGACGGTGGGCGATGCGCGAAGGAAGCGCGCGACTATCAATCCACCTACCTCGCCGACAACCCATCCGCCGTGATCAACCCACTGGGCCTGAGCCAGGATTGTGGGCGACTGATCGCCTTCATGTTCGGCAACGCGGCACATGGACTAACCGACGAATCATGGGACTCATTGTTTGAGCCACAGGTTCGTGTGCGGGGTGAAGACCCCAACCCGGCATCGCTTCTTGGGAGCAAGGCCGTGTTCAAACCCTTCACCCCCAAGGAAGTGCTGATGCCCATCATCGGTGAGGCCGGATTCAAACAACTCAGCGACCTGTTTGGCATGACCCCACTGAATGCCATCGAGTACGCAGGAGACATTGTTGGAATTGCAGAACACAACCTGTGGGCAGAAATTCCGGCGCTTGAGCTTCCACCGAGCGCCGATCTGGTCAAAGTGTACAGAGGCAATCGGTTTGTAGGCAATTCGGTGGGAGAGGCCGCCATTCAACGAGCGCATCTTGTGGCGCGCAGCGCCGTGGCCGCTGAGCGTACAGGAGCGGCTGCTGAAATTGTTCGCATACGCAACACCATGCCCTGGCTTCACGGCAACTATTTTGCTGGGCCTGGCGGCGTGGTCGACTCGGGCTACATGGTTGCGGGCATGTACGAGCAATGGTGGCAAATGCTGACTGCACAGGCAGACAGCGATATTTTTTCCCCACAGATTGCCGGGGTGTATCCAAAAAATGGAGCACGCAACCTGCCGTTCAATGTGAAGCAAGACAACTTCCGCATCTACGCGGTCATGGGGCGCAATGTACAACCCGCCTCTGTCAA
>DASUEC010000188.1:0-6104 GCA_036275255.1 Limnobacter sp.
CCATTGATGGGGGTCATCACACCAAAAAATGATTTGTCGAACCCGGTGCCCCAAAACACGCCGCGGGGCACCTCAAGCAATCGTTTTGCACCCAGCGGTGCAAGCAGTTTGTCGAAAAATTCTGCGCTTTTTTTTAGGTCATTGGTGCCAAAAGTGACGTAGCCAAGCATGTGAGTCTCCAGTGCTGTAAAGGGATTTCAATGTATCAAACTCCAGCCGGCAAAAACTGTCCGTAGCCGGTTGTTTTGCCAAATGCAGGCTGAAACTGTTCACCAAGCATGGCGGGTTTGCCGTTTACAAAAACATGTTGGACAAGGCCTGGGTTGCGGTTCACCAGCCGCTGCAAGTCAAAGCCTTCCATGTCAGCCCAGTGCACGGCTTCCAGATTCTGTCCAAAGCCTTCCGGGTTGAGCACCACCAGATCGGCGCGGTCGCCCACGCGGATTTTTCCGGCCTGAATGCCAAGCCAATCGGCTTGTTCGCCCGTGAGCCGCCACACCGCTTGCTCCATGCTCATCAGGGGTTTGCCCTGTTGAATGCTCTCATGAATCATTTTTAAAAATCGCAGGGGCAAATTGTAAAAAGCCATGTTGCGGATGTGTGCGCCCGCGTCCGAAAACGTGATGAGTGTGTAGGGGTCTTGCACCATCTTCTTAAGGCGCACGCGGTTGTGATTGCCCACGGTGGTGTACCAACGCAGTTTGCGACCGTGTTGCACCACCAGGTCCAGAAACAGATCGACCACGTGCACCTTGCGGGCCTTGGCGATTTCGTCAAAGTTTTTGCCCACCAAATGTTGCTCGGGGCAGTCCACAATGATGGCGTCACCAAAGTCGCGCTGCCAAACGCGCGGGCTCAGTTTGTTGCCATAAAATTTTCTAAACTGGCGGCGGTATGCCTCGTCTTTCAAAAGCGCGTTGCGTTCCACTTGGTCTTTCAGGTCCAGCGCCATTTCGCCTGCGCCAAATTCCTCGAAAAACACCACGTCAATGCCATCGGCGTAAATGGTGAATGGCGTGGGCAGCAACTGCCAGCGAAAGGCACCCCCCAGCCAGTTGGACACGCGGCTAACCAGCTGTGCAAAGGGGCGTATCTTTGGATCGCCCTTGAGGTCCATCAGGGTGATGAGGGTTGTTTTAAGTGGCTTGCGCAATAGGCCAATTGTTTGGGCGATGAACTGAAAAATCTGCAGCGGGTTGGTGGCGTTGGGCGCACCTTGGTGCACACGTTGCCGTTTGCGCAAAATGGCGTTGAGGCGGCGCAATTCCGCCAGGCCTGCATAAGTGCTTGGCAGGCTTTTGGACCAGGCGCGTTCGCCATCGACTTTGTCCCATTTCAGGCTCATGGTGGACATGCCCAAAAAGCCAGCATCCAGCGCCTCGTTGAGCATGCCTTCCATGGTTTGCATTTGTTGGGCATTGGGTTTGACTTTGCGGTCTG
The DNA here is from genome assembly GCA_036275255.1 of Limnobacter sp. GTDB lineage: Bacteria > Pseudomonadota > Gammaproteobacteria > Burkholderiales > Burkholderiaceae_B > Limnobacter. The sequence goes on from DASUEC010000188.1 coordinate 1,441, forward strand.
TTGCATTGACCAGGCCCATCGCTGCCACGCGCATGTCGCTGTGGCCAAGAAAGGAAATTACATTGGGGCCCAAGGGGTGTGTTTTCAAAAACTCCACCCATTGGCGCGGGGATTGCCAGCATTTCATGCGCTGGAGGATGGGCAGCACCTTTTCACGGGGCACGGTTTCAACACGCGTAAAAATGTCGGATGCATCTTCTGCCTCTGAGCACACCATGCTGAGCGAGCAACTGCCGACGAGCACGGTGGTGACACCATGCCGAACGGATTCGGAAAGCGCGGGCGCGACCAGCATTTCGGCATCGTAATGGGTGTGCGTGTCCAGAAATCCGGGGGTGACCCAGAGGCCCTCTGCATGAATTACACGGGTATTGGGGCCCGGAGACAAAACCGATTCACTCACGCATGCAATTTTTCCATTGGAGATCCCGATGTCACGAATGGCGGATGGGCCACCTGTGCCATCAAAATAGCGTGCGCGGGTGATGATCACATCCAGTGTTTCGGTTTGCATTGCCTGGTCTCCTCGTCTGTTTTTAACACTGTTGCACAAATTTTTAATTGTGAAAAGATCTCTTGTCGATTTATTGCGGCGTGATCCAGAGGTGTTGGTCAACCCTTGGGAATTTATTGCGTTGCACAGGGTCTACCCGGCAATACTTCAGGAGGACCATGCATGAACACCAAGGGATTGATCGATCAACTGTTGAGGGCAGGAGGCGATTTGTTGCAGCAGGGGGGCAGTCAGCCCTTCCACACAAGCCGGGGCAAGCCAGGCGTGAACATGCGCGATGTGATGCTGGGGGCAGGAGGCGGCGCGGCCGCCACCGCGGCCTTGGGCATGCTGCTTGGCAACAAGCGGCATAAAAAAATGGGTGGCAAGGTGCTCACGTATGGAGGTTTGGCAGCCCTCGGTGTTTTGGCCTACAAGGCATACAGCAATTACCAAGACCAGCAAAAAAACTCTGGCGCCAGCCCGGTTGCCCAGCAGCCCCAAACCGTTGACCGCTTGCCAGAGCCCGCGGTGGAGCAGCACAGCCAAGCCATTTTGCGCGCACTGATTGGTGCTGCCAAGGCCGATGGTCACATTGATGCATCTGAGCGGCAATTGATTGATGCTGAAATTGCCAGGCTCACCGATGACCCCCAGTTGCGCCGATGGTTCGAACAGGAGATGAACAAACCTTTGGACCCGGTGGAAATTGCAGGCTATGCCACATCACCCGAGTTGGCCTCGGAAATGTTTTTGGCCAGTGTGTTGATCGTGGATGAGGAGAGTTTTATGGAACGCAGCTATCTGCAAGAGCTCGCGCGCCAATTGCGTTTGCCTCCTGCGCTTGAGGCTGCCCTGCGTGCCCAGGTGCTTGAGGCAAAAAAACAGGCCCAACCCATGGGTTGAGCCTGTGTGAGTTGCTGCTGCTTTGTAATTGTTTAGAATTTTTGTGAGAGGCTGAGCGAGAAGAAGTGTGCGTCCAGGTTGGCAATGCCCTTGTACTCGCCGCCCGACACTTCAACCGGTGTGATCTGGTTGTTGTTGCCGACCTGGCCCTCGTCGATGTCCAGCAACTGGTAGGCCACCGCCACGGTCAGGTCGCGGTTGGGGTAGTAGGTGGCGCCTGCACCAAAAAAGCGACGGTCGTTGTCGGGCAGGATCGGCAATCGCAGGTCGTCGCCAACCACGCCGTTTTCCCAGGCATAGCCTGCATGCAGGGTGAGCCTGCGATACATCTTGTAGTTCACGCCAAGGCGGTAAGAGTGTGCAACCTTGAAGTTTTGGGGCACGTCTTCAATCACCCGGCCATTGCTTTCGCGTTCATAGCGCAAGCGGGTGTCTGTGTAGTCCTGGTAGGTGTAGGTGGCCATCAAGTCCAGGCGTGGGCTGTAGTGATGGAACCATGACACCCGGAATTCATCCGGAAATGTGATGTTTTGGCGGGCGCGTTGCAGTGGATCCAGATCCCCGGCCGCCTGTGGGCCATTAACGCCCAGCACTGGGCCGGCGAGTCCAATGGTCGGGCCTCTCAAGAAGTCTCTGAATGCGGCTGTCTCGGCGTTGTCATTGATGGTCAGCTTGCCACTGTTGCCTTCAAAATAGGTTTTGGGGCGATAGGAAACACCGATCCGAGTGCGGTCATTGGGCTCCCAAAGCAAACCGGCCTGTGCGTTGAACGCCCATCCAAACATGCGCAGCTTGGCGTCGGCCTCGTCTGGAATCGGAGGCGCTTGGCCAGCCAGGGCTGCTACATCCAGCAGTGTGGAACTGCCCGGTGAAAGCTTCTCCACAGCGTCGCGGAAGTTTACCTTCAGCTTGATGGACTGAAAGTAACGTTCATAGGAACCATTGGCACCCACCGACAGCGTGGGTGAAAGTTTGTAGCCAAAACCCAGGTTCAGGCGAGTGACTTTCAAGTCAACTTCCCGGCCTTGTCCGCGCCCGGGAAAGTTTTCATCGTAACGGGCCATCAGGCCATGAGAACCTGAGGCGCTGAAACCCATCACCAGCTTGTTGTTCACGGGAATGGCCACAAACAGACCTGGAATGAACAGGGCGGCGTCATAGCCGTCTTTGCGGGAAAAGAATTGTCCATTCGATCCCTCCGTGCCCGCATTGGTGGGTGGGCCGTCGTTGTCCTGTCTGGAGGTGTAGTCGTTCACAAATGTAGCCACGGTGGCCACATTCAGCACTTCGATCCGCTTGAAGCGGGTGAGTGCGGCGGGGTTGAAAAAGATGGCTGACGGATCGGCCGCTTCGGCTGCCTGACCGGCACCTGCGGTGGCTATGCCGCCAGTGCTTTGATTGTCGTTGGCTGTGCCCCCTGCCAATGCCAGATCTGCCTGTGCGCCAAACGCCGCAAGCAAAGCCAATACCAAAGCCTGCTTGCGCAAGCCGTGCTGCAACAACGCCATAGGTCTGTCTCCCCTAACTCCGAATGGTGCCAGGTCGCTGTGCGCCTGGCTTTTGGCTCGTGAGTGTCTTGTTGGCTGATGAATGAATAAATGTGTAATAGATGCGGTGGCTTATACAAACATTTCCCGCCGCACTGAAAACTTGTACCTGTTGTACTTCTTAAAGGTTAACCCGGATTCAAACAATCGTTCAATTTAAATATCTGAACAATTGGTCATTTAATTTTCGGGGCAGCTTGCGCTATATTGCTGGGGTCAATTCTACGGTGTTGCATATGTCGAGTCTCGATTGGATCGCACAACGAGGCATTCGCGCGGGTTTGCGAATGGGCCTCAAATTGGGAGGGCAACTTCCCCTTGACCTGGAGCTACTTCGGGCCGGCATGAATGCCACCGCGCGTCTATTTCGCCCCAGGCGGGAATGCGAGGTCAGTGTCACATGCATGGACGGCGTGCGGGTCACCGAGGTGGTGACAAACAATCCGCATCCAGAACATGTGGTGGTGTTGATGCATGGTGGTGCGTTTTTTGCGGGCTCTGCCGCCACGCACGTGGCATTTGCAGCCGAAATTGCTGTGCGTGCCAATGCACGGGTGGTGCTGCCCGATTACAGGCTGGCGCCAGAGCACACCTTCCCGGCCGCGCAAGAGGATGGGCTGTCGGTGGTGCGTGCCTTGCTGGCCCAGGGGGTAAGCCCGGCCGAGTTGTGTTTTTGTGGCGATTCGGCTGGGGCGGCCATCGCCTTGGGCATGGCTTTGGCGTTGAAAGAAGCGGGCATGGCACAACCGGCCAGCCTGGTGTTGATCTCGCCTTTTGTTGACTTGCGTTTGCAGGCGCCTTCGGTGCGGGCCAATTCAAAACTGGACCCGATGCTCAGTTACACACCCTTGATGCGCGGCGCGCAGTCTTATTGCGGGCAAATTCCCCTGGGCGACGCACGTGTGTCTCCTTTGTTTGCCGATCTGCGCGAGCTGGCCCCCATGCTGATCCAGTGTGGAAGCGATGAAATTTTGCTGGATGATGCATTGGCGCTGACCCACGCTGCAAAATCTGCCGGCCTTGTTGTAGAGTCCGAGGTTTATCAAGGCATGTGGCACGACTTCCAGTTGTTTGCACCGTGGATAGACGCGGCAGACAAGGCGTTGTGGGCCATCGCTGAATTCATTCGCAGGCATTGATGTGACAAAGAATCCCCCTCCCGAGCAGTTCTCCACCCAAATCAGATCGTTGTTCGAGAAATCTGACTGGCCCGCTGCACGCGCTTTGCTGATTGCACACCTGCCAGATGGCTGGACTGGCTTGTATGGTTTGCTGGCCATGACGCACATGCACGTGCAGCCGCGAAGCCAGGCTGATTGTGATTTGGCGCTTGAGTGGCTGGAGAAAGGCGTGCTGCATGATGAGCCCGATTCACTTGCTGTGCTTGGCAGGGTGCTGATGTCTGGTGAGCTGGGCAAGCAAAACCCGGAGCGAGGCATCCATTTGTTGCAAAAAGCCGCCCAGGCCAATGTGTTGATGGCTGTGCTCACCTTGCTCAAGATACACGAGCAAGGGGTGGAAAATTTCCTGGAGCCGGATTTGGTTCTTGCGGCACATTGTCTTCGGCAGGCGGCCGAACTGGGTGACCCGGCGTGTGCCTATCGCCTGGCAGTCAAGCTGCAGCAGGAAGGGCAAGACCCGGTTGATGTGTTCCGTTACTACGACAAGGCAGCCCAGGGTGGCATGGAGCAGGCCATGCACAATGTGGGGGTGTGCTA
>DASUEC010000189.1:0-5282 GCA_036275255.1 Limnobacter sp.
GCCGTCTACGATGGATGACAAGCCATCGCTGATTAAACCAAAACCTTCGGTGAGGCTGCCTGCACCGCCTGTGATTGAACCCAAGCCTTCGCTCAAAGATTCAACACCACCTGTGATGGAGCTTGCACCTGCGCCCAGTGAGCCCAGGCCATCGGCCAGAGACTGTGCGCCTTCGGTCAGTGAAGAAACACCGTCAGCCAGCGAATCACCGCCACCTGTCAAAGAACCAATGCCGTCAAAGAGTGAGCCGACTCCCTCGTTCAAGGAACCTGCGCCATCGGCAATCGAACCCAGTGCCGCAAGCACGGAGGAGGATCCGTCGACAATGCTGGCCACGCCAGCGCTTAAAGAACCCAAGCCGTCGGCAAGTGAACCAAGGCCGGACGGAATGGAAGAGAGACCGGACGTGATGGAGCCTGCGCCATCGGTCAAGGAATTGAGCCCTGCGAACAGCGAAGTGGAACCTGTACCCAGCGATGCAAGGCCGTCGCCGATGCTTTGCGCACCCGCGTTAAGCGACGAAAGCCCATCGCTGAGCGAACCTGCACCACCACCCAAGCTCGCCAAGCCATCAAAAAGCGAATCGGAGCCATTATGCAGCGACGCAACCGCACCACTCAAGCCACTTGCCAGGGAGTCTGCGCCACCAATCAATGATGAAGCACCGCCAGACAAAGAACCAATGCCATCCAGCAAGGAAGGTGCCGCACCCGACAGGCCAGACACCACAGCGCCTGCGCCATCTTGCAGACCACCCGTCAAAGAACCCAAGCCACCAGAGAGGGAGTCTGCTCCGCTGGCGAGGCTACCAGCGCCCTGCGACAACGAAACCAATCCACCTGCAAGACTTGCGGCACCGCCATCAATGGCGGCAGTGAGACTGCCCAATCCGTCGGTGATTGAAGCGACTCCGGCAGTGATGGACGATGCACCATCCGCCAAACCCGCTGCGATGCTGGACACGGGGCCGATCAAAGAACCCAAACCGGCTGACAAAGACGACAAACCTTCCGCCAGCGAACCGGCTCCAGCACCAATCGAACCCACACCATCGAGCAAAGAACCAGCGCCACCAACCAGGCTTGGCAGCCCGCCGCTGAGCGATTCAAGCCCGTCGGCCAAACCCGGTGTCAGCGAGCCCAAGCCATCGGTCAAACCAGGCACCAGCGTGTCAGCGCCTGCCGACACACCATCTGCCAGAGATCCCGCACCCGAGGCCAAAGAAGCAAAACCTGCCGCGAAAGAATCCGAACCTTCAAACAATGAACCCAGAGCACCGCCGAGGCCATCAATGACTGATGCAGCACCCGCTTGCAAAGAGCCAGAGCCATCCACCAAACCTGCGCCCACACTGGCAACACCGGCAGACAAATCGCCGATACCAGACACCAAAGAACCCACGCCTTCGGAGAAGGATGGTGAACCACCAGTCAAACTACCCAGGCCATCGGACAGAGATGCGAACGCACCACTCACACCGCCACTCAGGGAGTCGAGGCTGGATGCGCCATTTGCGAGAGACGAGGCTGCGCCGCGCAAGCCCTGGGTGATGAATGTTGCGTCGGAAGCAGGCAAACTTGCTGCACCATTGGACAGCCCGGAAGCCAATGACCCGATGCCATTGTTCAGAGATGAAGATCCTCCGCCCAGCCCACTGGCCAGAGAGCGCACGCCTGCAGCGAGCTGGTTGTCTTGCTGCGCACGCAGCGACGCTTGCTCGTTGGGGTTTGGCTCCGGAGAGTCAATTTTTTCATCAGCCATAAAACACCTAGTAGGGTACTCGCACGCCCATCATTGGACGCCCACGAATAATGTGGTTCAAACAAAAGAAATATCGGCGGTATTTTTATCCCTTGTATTATTCTTTACCTATGGCCAAGCCTCAATCATTTACAAGGCTCGGATCAAAATAAATATCAAATTACCGTAGTCACTTTTCCGACAAAGTACCGTGATATGTCACGTGCTTTATTACAAAACGATTAATTGCAAAGTGCACTATTCAACGAGTTTAAATTTTGATGACAAAACAAGCGACACACTCCACATTTTCTCGGGCGACTGCGGTTTACAACCAAGGCCTCTACGAGCAGGCACTTGCACTTTTTGAGCAGGCACTGAAGCAAAACCAAAACCGGGATTTAAGCCTGAGAAACAAAGGCTTGTGCGAGTTCAAGTTGCGCCGTTTTGCACCAGCAATTCAATCGCTGAACCTGGCGCGACCAACCATGCAAAACGATCCAATGCTGCTTGAAGCATTGGGCTTAAGCCATGTGCACCTGAGATCTTTTGAGGCAGCAATTTCGCCGCTTGTCGAACGATTGGCATTGCCGGGAGAGCTCTCTTCAAGCTGCCTGGATGCTCTGGTTGCTGCAACCAAATTAGGAAATCTACTGGACAGCGCATTGGCACAAATTGATGCAATCCAATCACCCCATGCAGACCATGTTCACCTGCTGATTACCAAGGCGCGAATCCTGTCTGAAAACATGCGACCCGATGAGGCCACACACACGCTCAAGCAGGCTGGAAACATGGCCACCAGCTTGCCTGTGCTGATGGAGCTGGGGCGCATTGAAAAATCGCACCATCGCTTCCAGGAGTGTGAGAAGTATTGGCTTGCAGCCCTCAAGCTTGCTGAGCAACAGAAAAATTTTGCGGCCTGCGAAAAGTTGCTCAGGGAGCTCTTGGCCATCCATTCACACGCAGGACAACCCTCAGGGATTCGGCAACTTTGCAAAAACCTGCTGAAGGGCTTTCCAACGGACGAGAACCGGGTGCAGTGCCTGATTGCGTTTGTTGAAAAATCGATGTCGCAAGATGCGCTGGACATGATTGCGCAAATACAGGACCAACAAAAATACGCCAAAGAAATTCTGGTTGCAAAGGCCAGGGTTGCACGCGACAAGCAAGACATTCCAAATGCGATTGGCAACACGCTGACCTTGCTCCAACAGAATCCGCAAGACGCGTTCATGATTTGCAATCTGGGTCTTCTGCTGTCGGATTGCGGGCTTCCTGAACTGGCAGCTGCTGCTTACACGCGCGCGCTGGAAATACGGCCCGATTACCACATGGCCAAATGGAACCTTGCCATTTCGCACTTTTTAAGAGGCCATTACAAAGATGCATTTGAACTGGCAGAAAGCCGCTGGCAACTGGAACACCTCATGGGCAAGCGCCCCAACGAGGCACCGGAGTTGCAGCGCGGCGAACAGATTGCCGGCAAGGCCATTTTTGTTTACTTCGAGCAGGGCTTGGGGGACTCACTTCAGTTTTGCCGCTTTGCGCAAACCTTGGCCGGGTTGGGTGCACGGGTTTGCCTGCGAGTACAAAACCCTTTGGTGCCACTGGTGAAGAACAGCTTTCCAAACATCGAGGTTTTGTCTGCAAAACAGGCTGTGCCCAAAGTAGACAGACAAATCGCATTGCTGTCGATTCCCTACGTCTTGCACTGCGACGAGGCCACGCTGCCCGCACCGATGCGTTATTTGCACCCGGACACCTCGCGACAGGAATTCTGGAAACAGGCGCTGCAACAGGCTCTTCCCGCGAAAAAAATGCCCAAAGTCGGCCTGGCCTGGTCGGGATCAAGTACACACAAGAATGACAAAAACAGATCCATTCCACTTGAGATGATGGAAGAAATCCTGCGGCTTCCAGTGCAATTTGTGGCCGTGCAGAAAGACCTGCCGCCCGCGCTTCTAGCGCAGCCCAGAAAAAATCTTTTCACACCCGGAGATCAGCTTCAAGACTTCAACGACACTGCGCAGTTGATGGAACAACTGGATTTGATCATTTCGATTGATTCTTCCCCGGCACACCTTGCTGGCGCGATTGGAAAACCTGTTTGGCTCTTGCTTCCACGCCCGTGCGACTGGCGATGGAAGGCCGAGGGCAACACCAGTGTGTGGTACCAATCGATGCGGATTTTCAGGCAAGACACTTCACGCCAATGGCATGGTGCATTGCTGGAGCTTAAGCGCGAGCTGCTTGAACATTTCAAACTGAAGGTTTAAACAAAAAATCCATCCCGTTCAACACGGGATGGATCAATTGATTGAGGTGCAACACGCGCCAAGCGCTTAGGACAAACTTCCCAAGCCGTCTGTGAGCGAACCTGCGAAGCTGTCCAGCGGACCAAAATTCCCGATGGGAGAACCGCCGCCAACACCACCGCCACCCAACATTTCAAGACCATCGGCCAGCGAGTCGGCAAAGCCGTTGCCACCTTCACCAAGCAGCTCAAGAATGGATCCCGGAATTTCAACCAGACTGGTTGCGGGGTCTGCAAGCATGCCCAAACCATCTGACAGGGAATCCAGCACAGCGCCGAAGTCACCACCGCCACCACCGCCGGGCAATTCGTCGATGATCATGGCTGGCACATCGGTAATGGAATTCAAAACCGGCCCCAAAGACTCAATCGGCAAATCCAGCGAACCCAAACCATCCATGATTGAGCCAACAATGCCCTCAGGATCGGGCGTACCACCGCCACCACCTGGGGTCAGCGCTTCGGTCAGGAAGCCCGGCAAATCAAACATCGTTGGGTTGTCACCGTTTGGCAGGTTGTCGTTTGCAGCCAGAGCCACACGATCCAGTTGGTCTGCCAAAGAGTCAAAAGGCCCTGCAAAACCAGCATCGCGCAAACCATCGACAATCAATTCCACAGCACCAATGACTGGCGCGAGAGGAATTTCTGGCAGATCGAAACCAGCCAATTCACCCAGCTCAATCGAACCTGTGATGGGCGGATTGCCGCGTAACAACTCTGCGCCCTGGGTGGCAACTGTTTCAACCAGATCACCCAGATGGCTTGCCGCGAGGTTCACCTCGAGGTTGTTGAAGGCAGCAACAAACAAATCCACATCGCCTTTGAAACCAACACTGAAGGTTTCTGGGCTGAAGACAAAATTGTCCGGCCCTGGGGGCGATGGCGGGGTGAAATCCGGACTCAAGCGGCCAAGATCTCCCACATAAAAGTCATCTGCCGCTGCCACCACGGGTGATTTTGGAGAGGTGCTGATGTTCAAGGTTGGATCCACCAAAGTAACTGGTATGGGGCCGTTGCCAGTGGTTGATTGATCAAGCACGCTGAGGCCCGCCAAAGACAGGCCTGTCTGGCCTGCATCCAGGTCTATGCCCACACCTCGCAGCAAACTCAAACCATCCGAATCGGAGTCTGCATCGGCATCGGCATCGGCATCGGCATCGGCATCGGCATCCGCATCCGCATCCGCATCCGCATCCGCATCCGCATCGGCATCCGCATCGGCATC
>DASUEC010000190.1:0-8859 GCA_036275255.1 Limnobacter sp.
GCCACAGGGCGTAACACAGCAAGAGCGCAAGCACCACGGCCTCGGACTGCAGCATGCCGAGCCGGGCCAGGCCGATGGCCAGCGCGGCCGCCAGTAGATTTGACAGCACCACACCGCCCGGAAAGGCAATCAACAAGCGTGCCGCCTGCTCCCCAAGGGCCATCCAGGCGTTCATCTTAGAAGCGGTAATTCGCGGTGAACAACACATTGCGTGCCGTGCCATAGAAACAGTCGCCACGCGCAAGGCAGGTGGAAACATACTCGCGATTGGCCAGGTTGGTGGCGTTGACGGCGTATCGCCAGTCGCCAGCGGTGTAGCTCAGCATGGCATCGAGCAAGGTCACGCTGGGGGTGCGCACATTGTCTGCACCGTCCCAGGACTCGTCCACGAAGCGCAGGCCTGCGCCCCATTGCCAGCCTGTTGTGCCCATCCATTCAAACTTCTGTCGTCCCCACACGCTCAGCAGTTGTTTGGGAACCGAAGCCAGCCGTTTGCCTTCAGACCCCCCCTGGTCTTTGGTCACCTTTGCACTGATGTAGGAGTACGACGCAACCATGTCCACCGAAGGACTCCATTGATGGTTGGCTTCCAGCTCCAGCCCTTTGCTTTGTGCTTCGCCCAGTTGTGTGGTGGTGGTCACGCCGCCCTGTGTGGAGCTGCTGCGCCGGTTGGTTTCCGTGATTTCGAACACCGAAGCAGTAAACAGTGATTTGCCGTCGGGTGTCTCGTATTTGATGCCCGCTTCCACTTGGTCGGCTGTTTGGGGCTGGAAAGGTAGGCCATTGCTGTTTAGGCCAGCCACAGGCAGAAAGGACTCCGAGTAGCTGAAATACGGCATGGCACCGGCGTTGGTGATGTAACCGAGGCTGAACCTGTATGAGTTCTGGCTTTGATCGTAGTCCGAGGCGGTGGAGCCATCGGTGTCGGATTTGGCCAGGTCGCGGCGAACGCCCACTGTACCAAGCCAGCGTTTGTCGTACTTGAACTGGTGTTGCCCATAAACGCCGGTTTGGCGTTGTACGGTTCCAGGGATGTCTGCCAGCGTGGGGGCAGTGAAGTTGCCGTAAGATGGATTAAACACATCAATTGCGCCAACGACGCCGTCACGCCGATCTCTTGCTCCGCCTTGCACCGCGCGTTGATAATCCACCCCCAGAATGCTGGTGTGTTCCCACCGCGGCGAGCTCCATTTTGCGGTCAGTTGGGTGTCGCTGACCAGGGTGTCAGCCAGGTTGAGCTGGGCGATGATGGTTCTGTTGATGGTGCGGCCGTCTGCATTCAGGCGTGGGCGCGGGAAAAGGGCGTATGCGGAGTTGTACGACACCGAGCTGTCGCTCTGGCGAATCTTTTGGGAAAAACTGAATGTGTCATTGAGCCGCTGGTTGAATTCGGCCCCATAGCTGGTTTGCTGGGCCAGGTATTTGTCAAAGCCTGGCTCGCTGATGAAGGTGTTGTTCGGAATGCGTCCGTTGGGGCTTTCAAACCGTGTGCCAACGATCGGAAAAAAGCCCACCGATGAGCCGGAGAGGTCCCGCTGTTGAATTGCATAAATGGTGAGATTTGTGTCGCTGTTGGGTGCCCAGGTGAGGCTGGGGGCAATCAGGCTGCGGTCATCAGGCACAAAATCGACTTGAGAGTTGCTTTCGCGGTGAACGCCGATGAGCCGGGCCATCAAGGTGCCGTCGTCGTTGATTGACCCGGTCAGGTCTATGCCAAGCTGGGCGCGGCCATATTCACCCAACTGAACCTCAATTTCGCGTGCCGTTTCGCGCTGCGGACGCTTGGTCACCAGGTTCACCAATCCTCCAAATCCCCCTTGGCCATACAACACCGAGCTTGGCCCCTTGATCACTTCAATGCGTTCGAGCAAAAACGGCTCTGGTCGAATGTTGTTGTAAAAGCCAAAAAGGTTTTTAAGGCCATCCTGGAATTGCACATAGGAGGTGCCCCGTACAAAAGCCCAGTCGCCACGATTGTCGTAGCCATAGGTGTCGGAGCTGACGCCTGCACTGTATCGCAAGGCATCTTGAACGGTGGTGACGCCCTGGTCTCTCATCTGTTCGCGGGTGATCACGGTGACCGCCTGCTGGGTTTCTGCCAGCGGCGTACCTGTTTTGTTGGCCGAAAATGAGGTGCTGGCTTTGTAACCTTCCACCGGGGTTGAAGGCGTGATTTCAGCGTTGGCCTGCCCCTCCACTTTGACAGCGGGCAGGGTTGCAGGTTGTTGGGCGAAGACCGCCACGGGCCAGGCCAGGATGGCGGACGCAACTGCGCCGCTCAGCAATTTCTTGTTCATTGGAATACCAGTTAAAAGAATGGCTGGCTGGCCCGGATGTCGTCGGTTCATCCACCGGGTTTGGCTGGCAGGTTATTGAAAAACTATTTGGTCAGAATCAGCTTGCCTTGGGCGGTGATTCGGAGACGGTATTGGGTGTTGCCGTGTTCAATCGTGACCTCGCGCTGGCCGGGCGGGAAAAGCGATTGGGATTGCACCACAGCAGGTGCGCTTGCCAGCACCGCGTCGTGTTTGGGCAAAGAAGGAGAAGCGGGTTTGTATTGCATGATGCGAACAATGCGTGACTGTTGTGAGTTGCAGAAGTGTATTCGAAAAATTTAATAATCGCAAATCATTCTCATTTGTATTAACATAATTTGCGTTACACTCCCCCATGTTGTTCATCCGAGGATTGCATTGCCCACCATGACTGATTTAACGCGTTTTGTTCAACACGGTTTGTTTTCCATGCTTTGTGCACTTGGTTTGCTGGGGGCCCACGCCTCGGTGGCACTGGCTGCTCCCACCCACACGCAAGTGGCCAAGGGGTACGCCGATCTGGTGTACGCCAACTACAGCGACGCTGTGCAAGGCGCGCAGCGTTTGCATCAGGCCATTGAAAACCTGGTCAGGTCACCCAGTGTGAGCAGCTTGGAGGCGGCCAGGCAGGCATGGCTGGCCGCGCGTGAGGTGTATGGCCAAACCGAGGCATTCCGTTTTTACGGGGGGCCAATCGATGGAGAAGACGGCCCGGAGGGGCAGATCAATGCATGGCCCATGGACGAGTCTTATGTGGATTCTGTGGCGGAGCAGCCCAACAGCGGTTTTGTAAACGACCCCAAGTTCAGGATCACCCGTGCTGCGTTGATTGAACATAATGAACGGGGTGGGGAAGAAAACATTGCAACCGGCTGGCATGCCATTGAGTTTTTGCTGTGGGGGCAAGACCTGAACGACAAGGGCCCTGGCCAGCGCCCCTACACCGATTATGTAAAAGGCAAAGGTGTCAATGCAGAACGCCGTGCGGCTTACCTGCTGGAGGTGAGCCGCCTGCTGGTGGATGACCTCAAAAGCGTCGCCTTGCAATGGGCACCTGGCAAGGCAACAAATTACCGAGCACAGTTTGAGAAACAGGGCACCGAGTCCATTCGAAAAATATTCGTGGGCTTGGGGTCTTTGTCCCGTGGGGAACTGGCCGGGGAGCGGCTTGAAGTGGCCCTGTTCAGCCAGGATCAGGAAGACGAGCATTCCTGTTTTTCAGACAATACGCATCGGGATGCTGTGACCAATGCCCAAGGCATTTTGAACGTGTGGCAAGGGCAGTACCGGCGCGCCAGTGGTGGTGTGCTCAAAGTGCCGTCCCTGCAAGACCTGGTCGCAGCCAAGTCGCCAGATCTGGCTCGAAAAACCACGCAACAAATCCAGACCTCGGTGAAGGCAGCGGAAAAGATTCAAGCGGCGTTTGATCGTGAGATTCTGGGCGGGGCGGATGCCCCTGGGCCGCAACGCATCAAGGCCACGGTCGACAGCCTGGTCTTGCAGAGCAATTTGATTGTGGAGGCCGCCAGGGCAATAGGCATTGCGCAACTGACTTTGACCATGCCATGAACAAACGTGTACGAACAATCGGCCTTGCATTGATGGGGGGCTTGGCTTGGGCAGGCATGTTGTGGGCCGATTCAAGCACAAAGGCCCCCATGACCGCCAGAACTGCGGGCGATGCAACCGTGTTTGCCGATGGGCAAAATGCGTTTTCATTCCCGGCAGCCAATTTGCCCAACGAGGAGCGCACCCGATTTGCAATTGGCAATTCGTTTTTCAAACGCAACTGGGTGCAGGCCCCTGCATCCACCACGGCGCGCGATGGCCTGGGGCCTCATTTCATCGCCCGCTCTTGCGGGGCTTGTCACTTGCTCGACGGCCGTGGGCAGCCGCCAGCCATTTTGAACCGTCTCAACGAATCTCAGCCTGTGTCGCTGTTGCTGCGCCTATCCATTCCTGGGCAACACGACGGACAACTCGGGGTGGTGCCAGAGCCCACCTACGGTGACCAGTTGAACAACATGGCGGTTGACGGGGTGAAGCCCGAGGGCAAGGTTCGCATGGCGGTGAGTGAAATCCAAGGGCAATACCCCGATGGCACACCGTACACCTTGCGCAAGCCCAGTTACAGCATCACCGACCTCGCCTATGGCCCGCTGCACCCGGACACGCGAATAAGCCCCCGTGTGGCACCGCAGCTGATTGGTCTTGGCCTGCTGGAAGCCATTCCCGAAAGCGAAATTTTGAACAATGCGCAGACGCAGGCGCAGCGCAGGGATGGCATTGCAGGTGTTCCCAACCGCGTGTGGGATGCGTACGCGCAGCGCGAAATGCTCGGGCGTTTTGGCTGGAAGGCCAACGTCGCCACTTTGGCTCATCAGACAGCCGGTGCATTTTTGGGCGACATCGGGATCACCTCAAGATTGTTCCCTGTCGAGAACTGCACCCCAATGCAGCATGATTGCCTTGCAGCACCAAACGGCTCGACCGGCGCTGAGCCTGAATTGAGTGACCGCCTGTTCAATGAGGTGGTGTTTTATCAGGCCGTGCTTGCCCCGCCTGCGCGTCGCCATGTGAATGATGCCCAGGTCATGCGGGGTCAAAAGCTGTTTGAACAGGCGCAATGTGCGGTGTGTCACCGGCCATCGTATGTGACTGGCAAAGTGCCGTTTCCAGCGTTGAGCAGCAGGGCGCTGGAAGGGCAAACCATTTACCCCTACACCGATTTGCTCCTGCACGACATGGGCGAAGGTTTGGCCGATCATCGGCCCGATTTCATGGCCAATGGCCTGCAATGGAAAACCCCGCCGCTTTGGGGCATTGGCCTGATTCCCGATGTGAATGGCCACATGCGACTTTTGCACGACGGGCGTGCCGATGGCGTGGAGGAGGCAATCCTCTGGCATGGGGGCGAAGCCGCCCAAAGCCGGGATCGGTTCATGCACTTCAGTGCGCAGGACCGTGCAGCCCTGATCAAGTTTGTAGAGTCTTTGTAACGCCAAGGAGCGGCCAATGTCAGACTTCAAAGGTGGCCTATTGCGTGCACTGGGTTGCTTGCTCGTGGTGGCCGTGCTTCTGGTTTTTTGGACGCTTGCAGAGGCCTCTGCGGGTGTGGCCACCCAAACGTCGCCAGCCAGGGTTTTGCCTGACCGCAGTGCACTGCTCTTTCCTTACTACCAGCCCGACGAGCTTTTGGCCAGCGTGACGCGTTTTCACTTTGAGCCGCAAAACAGGGCGTTGAACACCCAGGTGCGGGCGCTCAACGACGTGCTGCAGACGTATTGCCAAGGCCAGGGCACCCTGCAGGCGGTGCGCATGCAGCACCAGCAAGCCACCCTGGGCTGGTTGGGCTTGTCTGCCGTGGTGATGGGCCCCATGCTGGCCAACAACACGGTGCGGCAGGTGGATTTTCGGCCCTTGCGGGAAAACCTGTTGAATCGGGCCATTGCAAAACAGCCAGAGGGTGCACAGCAAATGGCCTTGGTCGGCAGCCCTGCCAAAGGATTTCCTGCATTGGACCACCTGCTGTTTGGCAACATTGCACAGCCAGGCAGCCCGGCATGCGCGTATGCGGTGCTGGTGGCGCAAGACCTGGCCCAAACTTTTGCAGCGCTGGATTGGCGAGGCCTGGGCATGCAGCCCGATCTGCCGCTTTATTTCAACCAGCTGCTGGGGGGCGTGCAACGCCTCGCATGGGAGGGCATGCAAAAGCCCTGGACCCAACACCGGGATGCAGGCGCGCAAGGCGCGGTGAGGTGGCCACACCACGACACAGGGCTGACTGTGGCCGCGTGGAAAACCCAGTGGCAAAGCCTTGAAGACCTCTTGGTGATGCAAAGCCCGTTTGTGCCGGATTCCAGCCGTCAAGCGGTGCCTCTGGAAGCATTTTTGCGTGGTTTGGGCAAGCTGGATTTGGCAGACGCCCTGTTGGCAGCGTGCGCACGGGTGGATGCTGCCATGGCAATTGTGGACGCAAACAATCCCGACGCCGTGATGGCCGCTGCCAGGGCCTTGCAAGCGCTCAGAGCCACCCTGGAGACCCAGGTGGCCAGGGGCTTGAATGTGTCGATTCAGTTTTCTTCTTCCGATGGCGATTGATCGGGCGGCGTTGCGAAGGCGCTTTTTAAAACAATGCGCTGCTTTGGGCATGGTCGCCCTGGCCCCCACAGGCCCGGCAGCAGCAGGCCAGGCAGGCGTGCGCATGCTGGCAGCCTGGCAAGTGCGCAGCACCCGTGAATACCAAGTGGGCATTGTGCGGCTCACGCCCGATGGCCCAAAGCCCATCGGCCAAGTGGTGAACATGCCCACGCGCCCCCATGGATTAATGTGGTTAAATGCCCAGACCTGCGTGGTGATTGCTCGCCGCCCAGGGGACTGGCTGATGCGCATCCACTGGCCAAGCGGGCAGCATCAACGTGTGTGGCTGCAGGGCGAGCATCATTTGAACGGCCACGCCCTGCTTGCGCATGATGCGCCCTGGCTTTACACAAGCGAGACCGATTTGGCCACTGGCCAAGGCATGCTGGTGCAAAGGCATGCGCAAAGCTTTGAGATACAAGCGGTGTGGCCCACCTTGGGGCAGGACCCACACCAGATGATTGCCTTGCCCGCTGGGGTGGCGGGGCTGAAGCGGCCTTCCATTCTGGTTGCCAACGGCGGCATACCCTCCCACCCCGACATGGGGCGCGCCAAGGTAAACCTCCAGGCCATGGATTCCTCGTTGGTGGCCCTCTGCCCGCAGCGTGGCGAGGTGTTGGGGCAATGGACCTTGACAGATCCCCGCTTGAGTTTGCGGCATTTGGCTTTGCACCTGCCCAGCAACACGGTGGGGGTTGCCATGCAGGCCCAACACAGTGAGCAAGTGCAACGGGATGCCGCCCCATTGCTTGCGTTGCTCAATGCAAGCGGGTTGCATGTGGCTGGGCAGACCAACAGGCGCCAGGGTTATGCAGGCGATGTGGTGGCTACAAAGGGGGGCTTTGTAGTGAGCTGCACCCTCCACCACTCCGCATGCTTCACCAACCCGCACGGGCAGGTGATTGATGAGCAGTGGTGGCCTGATGCCTGTGCGCTTGCGGCACAAGGCGACCGGTGGTGGCTTGGCCATTCAGGCAGCGATTGGCCCCTGCAACTCGACAACCATTGGCAAGCCGCTGAAATGTGACTGATTCGTTGTGCAACGGCTGTGTGCTGCGGGTTTTCCACCATGGCATGTCACAAAAGTGTCATCCATCCAGACCCCGCAAGCGTGTATATTTCGCCTACCGTTTTTATCAAGTGCCGGTGCGCAATGAAACAGCAACTCGAATTGCTCAAAGAAATTGAACACAAGCTGGAAGAGCTGAGCAAAGACAAGGAATTCAAAGACAAAAAACCTTTGGAGGCCAAAGAAGTGAAAGGGCTGCGTCTGGTTGTTTCGTCGATCATCCGGCGAATGACAGCGAGCCATTGACCTCGCTCAGCGGTACACACGAATGTGCCGTGCAATCACGATGGCCAGCAGGTTGAACACCATTGCAATCAAACTGCACAGCCAGAAGTTTTCGATCAGCCCCTCCGGGCTGCGGGCGATCAAATGCCCGCCAACCATCGCAGCCAAACCCATGGCGGCCGATTGCATGGATGAGTTGAGCGTCATGAACGTGCCGCGGTAAGCTGGATTGGATGCCGCGCTCACCAGAGCCATGCCCGGGATCATGCGTCCGCTCACAAACACAAAAAACAGCGTGGTGATCACCAAGATACCCCACAGGGGCAAACCCGCTGATGTGGTGATGAGAAGCATGGGCACCACCGCGATTCCGGCCACGCGTTGCAACACCTTGAGTTTTCCAGCCCGGTCACTCCAGCGTCCAATGAATTGGGCGCTAAAAAGCGTGGCGGCGCCGCCGACCAGGTAGATGACCGGAATTTGCGATGGCAACACCCCTGCGTTGGTCTGCATGTAAATCGTGATGTACGGGATGATTGAAAACCCGGCAAAGATCATGCTGAACGAAAAACAGAAAGCCATCCGGTGGTTGCTGTCCTTGAGCACATTCACAATGCCTTGGAATGCGTGGGCATTGGTGTTGCGAGCCAGGTGGCCGTGAATGGACGGAATCACGAACCAGCCCGCAACCGCGAGCAATATGCTGAGTGCTGCAATGGCAAAGAAAGGCATATGCCAGTCTGCCTGTGCGGCAATGTACAAGCCCAGTGGTACGCCCATCACGGTGGACACGGAGAAGGACGTCATCACAATGCCCATGGCCTTGCCACGCCGCTCAAATGGGATCACATCGGCCACGATGGTTTGTATCATCGCAGACAAAATGCCGCCAAACACACCGGCAGCAATTCGTGCTGCCAGCAGGCTTTCGTAGGTCGGGGCCAAGCCGCAGGCCAGGGTGGCCAGCGCAAACAGCACATACAGCCGCATCAACAGGCTTCGCCGCTCGAAGCGGTCAATGTAGGTGGAAGCCAGCAGGCCTGAAAAACCAGCCGAGAAGGTGTAGGCCGACACCAGCAAGCCAAATTGCGCATCGGTGATGGCAAAGGC
>DASUEC010000191.1:0-6701 GCA_036275255.1 Limnobacter sp.
GTGTCACACAATGTGAAGGCGGTTTACCAAATGTACATGGGCTGGTTTGACGCCAACCCGGCCAACCTCCACCCCATTCCGCCCGTGGAAGCCGCCAAGCGTTATGTGGCATTGGCCGGTGGCATGGATGCCCTGGTGGGCAAGGCACAAACCGCGCACGACCAAGGGGATTATCGATGGTCGGCAGAACTGCTTAAACACGCCGTGTATGCCGACCCTGCGCATGCCGGTGCAAAAGCCTTGCTGGCCAGTTGTTTTGAGCAAATGGGCTACCAGGCGGAGTCTGCGCCGTGGCGCAATTTTTACCTGACTGGTGCCCTGGAATTGCGTGAAGGCGGCTACAGCCAGGGCTTTGACAGGAGCCAGTTCATCGACATGCTGATGCACACACCCACGTCAAGGTTTTTGGAAGCCATGGCGGCCTCACTGAACGGGGAGAAGGCCGAGGACAAAGACATTCTCATCAACCTGGTATTCACCGACAATGGCGAGAGCTACCAACTGCACGTCAAGAACAGTGTGCTGCACCACCGCCCTGCGCCCCCCGATGCCCACGCAGCAGCAACCTTGAAACTCACCAAACCGTTCTTCTTGAACATGCTCACCGGGGAAGCCGGTGCGATGGACCTGCTGTTCTCGGACGACACACAAATTGAAGGCAGCCGCTTGCAACTTGGCCAGTTTTTTGGCCTGCTCGAGAAGGCAACCGGCAACTTCAACATCGTGACCCCGTGAGGCGGGGCCTCGTGTAGAACAGCGTTGCAACAAGCGCTGTTCAAGCACCCCGCTCACACAAGCCGCAAAAAGCCCCCCATTCAAACGATGCGCCGAGCATGTGCTCAATTCGGGGGTATTTGACCATGTTTCACAAATGGAGAATACGAAGGCGTTCTACTTTCGTACCCCAGGAATAGCTCCATGACTCAAATCGCCTCACACACCATCAGCTACAAATCCAGGATTACTGATGCGCTGATTCTCAGCCAGGCTTGTGTTGAATTTGATATGCAAGGCCATGTGAAATTTGCCAACGACATTTTCTTGAATATCTTCGGCTACCAGCTTGAAGACATCGAAGGAAAACATCACAGCCTTTTTTGCTCACCAGGAACCACCAGCGATCCCCAATACCAGAAATTCTGGGATGAACTGCGCGCAGGCCACTTAATGAGCGGCGAATTCCTGCGTGTAAATTCCAGGGGTGAACCCGTCTACATCTCGGCCAGCTACAGCCCGATTAAAAACGAGGCTGGAGAACTGGTGTCAGTTGTGAAAATCGCAATTGACATCACCACTGAAAAGCAAAAAACCTTGGACCAGGAATGCCGGCTGCGCTCCATTGAAAGCACGCAGGCAGTGATTGAATTCGATCTGCAAGGCCATGTTCTGACTGCCAACGAAAACTTCCAGCGGACCATGGGTTACCAGCTTCATCAAATTCAAGGTCAGCATCACCGCATGTTTTGCGAGCCAAGCTATGTGAACTCGCCCGATTACCAAGAGTTCTGGAACGACCTGGCCAAAGGTCAGTTCAAATCAGGGGAATTTCAGCGCCGCAACAGCCAGGGCAAGGTCGTTTGGCTATATGCCACCTACACGCCGGTCAAGGGCGTTGACGGCAAACTGGTCAAGGTGGTCAAGTTTTGCAGCGACATCACACAAACAAAACTCAGAAACATTGAGATGCAAGCCAAACTCGACACCATGTCCAAAAGCAATTGTGTGCTTGAGCTGAACAAGGACAAGCAAATCATTTATGCCAACATGTTGATGAAAGACACCCTGGGCTACAACGACAACGATCTGGCTGGCAAAAGAGATTCCTTTTTGATCTTTGAAGAAGACCGGGATTCCGACCAATACCATCAACAATGGTCCACCCTGCGCGATGGCCGCTCCATCACGGGTGAAGTCCGTTTTCGTGGTGCCAATCAGCGTGAAGTGTGGCTCAGCGGAACGCGCAGCCCCGTCTTTGATGTGGACGGCGAATTGCTGAAAGTCATCTTCCTGATGCAAGACATCACCGCCAACAAAAACCTGGAGGTGGATGCACAGGGAAAACTGGGGGCGATTGATCTTGCTCAGGCAGTGATCGAATTTGACATGACAGGCAAAGTGCTCACAGCAAACAACAATTTCTTGAAGTTGATGGGCTACACCCTGGAAGACATCAAGGGCAGACATCACCGCATGTTTGTGGACAGCGAGCACGCAGCCAGCGCCGAGTACCAATCCTTTTGGGAAAAGCTGGGGCGCGGGGAGTTTTCACAGGGCGAGTTCAAGCGAATTGCACAAAGTGGCAAAGAGATCTGGATTCAAGCCACTTACAACCCCATCTATGATCACCGTGGCAACCTGGTTAAGGTGGTGAAGTTTGCCAGCGACGTGACCGATACCAAGTTGCGAAACCAAGAGTTTGAAGCCAAGGTATCCGCGATTTCACTGGGGCAGGCGGTGATTGAATTTGATCTGGACGGTCACATTCTCACAGCCAACCGCAATTTTTTGAATGCCATGGGCTACACGCTGCGAGAAATCCAAGGCCAACACCACAGCATTTTCTGTACCCTTGAATACACGCAAAGTGAAGAATACCGTGATTTCTGGCTGAAACTCAACGAGGGCCAATTCATCAGCGGGCGCTTCCATCGCGTCGGGAAGTTCAGTCGCGACGTGTGGATTCAAGCCACCTACAACCCAATTTTCGACCTCAACGGCAAGGTCATGAAAATCGTCAAATACGCGCACGATGTGACCAAAGAAGTTCAACTCGAGCAAAGCATCAATCAAAAGACCTCACTGATGCGCAAAAACATCCAGGACATTATCCAGCGCACGGAATCCATCGGGGCCGACATCAGCCAGATCGGTAAAACCACCAGCCAAAGTCTGGTTCTTGCCACCAAAGGCAGCACAGACACAGAACGCATTCGCCGCGGCCTGGCTTCCACCCGCACTTGCATGGGCAAAATGGCAGACATGGTGCGCACCATCACCGAAATTGCGAGCCAAACCAATCTGCTCGCTTTCAATGCCGCCATCGAGGCGGCGCGCGCCGGTGAACAAGGCGTTGGTTTTTCAGTGGTGGCCTCCGAAGTAAGAAAACTGGCTGAAAGCAGTGGCATGGCGGCAAAGCAGATTTCTGAGCTGATTGAGCACTCGCTGGAAGAGTTCAACAGCAACTCCCAGGAAGAGGCCGAAGTGCATGAAGGTCTGAACAAAATCGCTGAAGCCATCGGAGGAAGCGAAGTGTCTGTTGCACGAATCCTGAGTTGCCTGGAATCACAAAAGGATTTTGCTGTATCACTTGGCAAGCAGGTGGAGGAGTTGGCTGTCGTCTCCCAAAAAAGGCAAATCGCATGAAGCCATCGGAGAACCTGGCCCTGACCTTCGGCGGCTTCTGGATTCGAGAGCTCGTGGTTGCACTGCCCATGGATGAGCTGCGTGAAGTGCTGCCGCTGGGCAAGTTAACGCCCATCGCTGCACACAGCCCGCTGATTGCGGGTGGCCTGGAATTGCGTGGCACCCTGGTGCCCGTGATCGACCCAAGCCCCCTTCTGCTGACAGGTTGCCAAGACAAAGCGCTTTGCTGCGTGGTCATTGTAGGCAGCAAGGGGCGTCTGCTTGGTATCCTGGCCAGTGGCGTGGATTGTCTGTTCACAGTCAATGAACCCGAGCTACAGGCCATGGCCTGCGGGGGCGGCGAGCTCCCCATGATGCGGGGCAGCGTTTACAACCCGGTGAGCAACCGCCTGGTGAACATCCTGTCGGCAGAAAAAATCATGGCCATGCCGCAGGTGCCTCACGCCATCGAAAAAAAAACCGCTCACAAGAACACACAGGGAATGCTCACGGGAGCGTCCATTGCTGCAGACGGTGAGGTCCCCCTGCTGCTCATGCGCAGCAACAATTTGTCCATGGCTGTTCGGCCAAGCGACATAGAAACCACCATACCAAAAGTCGACTTGCTCCCAAACGCCCATTGCAGCGGCCACTATTGCGGCCACGTCTTGCACCGCGCGCGTGAAATTCCAGCAATCAATCTGCTCGATTACCTTTGCCTTAACAAGGAGCAGCCGGAACACACCCACATCCAGCCGCAACAAGCCTTTGTCCTTCGCTATCCGCAGGGCAAGGTGGCTTTCCTGATTGATCAAATCACGGACATTGTCCGGGTCAACCGGCGAGACATCATGCCTTTGCCCAAACTGGATCAACTCAAGCCCGATATTTTGCGGCAGATCATTCGACAACAAAGCATTTATCCCGATCAAGCCGATGACCACAACCACTACATCATTGAGCCGCAAGGTCTGCTCAATGACTCACGCCTTGCAGAGTTGGCCAGGGTGGTGGATCAAGCCGAAACCGAGCGATCGCCCGCTTGCACGGATGCTGCCCTCTCAAACCAGCAGGCAGGTCGCACCCACAGCACCTTGCGTGTCATCTTGTTAGACATCGACAACACCCCTTGTGCGGTGTCGATGCAAGACGTTGAAGAAGTGTTGCCCTACGACGCAGCGCAATCGCTGTTTGGCACCCAGCAGGCCTTGCGTGGCCTGGTCACCCACCGGCAACAAGCCATTCCGGTGGTGGATCTGGCGCAGCATTTGGGCAAAAGGGCTGAGCAAGCCGACAGCAACCACAACCTGCTGCTGACCACCGTTGGCGAACAACGCGTTGCCTTTGCGGTGGGCCACCTCAGCCGAATTGAAACCGCCCGAATGTCATCGAGATTGCTCTTGCTTGGCGCGGCCCGTCCAACCGTGCCCGACAGCCAGAACGCGGGGCAGCAACTGGTTGAAATTGTGTTGGACCAACAAACCGCGCTGGTGCCGCTCATCGAACTGCAGGCGCTGGCCCGGCAATTTGTTCAGTCTGCCCTGCCCCCGGCAGAAAGCAGTGGCAACAGCACGTGCCGCAGCGCGCTTGTACTGGGCACACCCGAGAACAACTGCCGCCCCACCAGCACCGAAGGCACCGCCTGAATGCCCATGCGCTGCGCATGCACCAAGTCGGCATCGTGCTGCGCATTGGCTTGGGGAGAATTCACAAACTCATCCAAACCACTGGGTTGAAGGCCCAGGTTGAGCAGAATGTTTTTGAGCACAGCATCTTCACCAATGTTGAGGTCTTGCTGGAAAAACGCCTTCATCACCGCCGTGGTGTATTCATTGCCCTTGCCCTGTGTTTTGGCGTATTGAAGCCCCAGGAATGCCTTGCGCGTGTAGGGCTGTGGACACCGTGGGCAACTGGATGGGCACGCCCAAACGCGCCGCCATCGGGTACACCGAGGCCTTCCACACCCGAGGCAGGTATTCGTCCTCGGGTTTTAAAGTAGGTGTTGGATAGGGGCGTAATTCAAAGGGCATCCACTCAATCTGCACCGGCAAACCTTGGGTGGCCTCTTCAATGATGCGCTCGCCCAGCAAGCAAAACGGACACACAAAATCGGTCCAGACATGGATGGTGATGGAGGTGTGGGGTGTCTCGATCATGAAGGGATTTTAACGTGTATCGCCACAGGCAAAGCGAATTTTGTAACCCCGGCGATCTATTTTGTACCCTAAGCAAGCCTGACTTTACAAATTTAAAAATCATGAAGTACGCGCACGAAATAGGTAGAACAGATTTGTGAAGGATCCAAGAGATTTGCTTGGCCACTGATTGCACATGCCGAAGTACTCGACAAACTTCCGCAGGTACATGACATGTGGATGCACAACCTGTTGGGCGTTTTAATTGCTTGCCTGGGATTGCATTTGCATTGGAGCGTGTTTTTACTCGCTGTTTTTTACCCGTGCCTGTGGTTTTTCAATCTGCTGGCGGACTTGCATTCGTTTGACCTGGGCCCCGCGATTATTGCTGAGGCTGGGAATCCATACGCTGTTAACGCCTATGCCGCCTCGGGTGTTTGGGTGGTTGCGGTGATCGGATTGGGCTTTTGGAGCGCTAAACGAAACGCAGCCAAAAAGTAGAAGGCGCTTGCCACGCCCCTGCCGCGAGTCTCACCAATGTTCGCCTCTTGCAGGGTCGATTCTCCCGGCTTTGCCCTTTGCATGGGCAAAGCTTCGAATCCCCCACGCGAAGTCCGCAGGGACTTCGCTTCTCTCTCGCCAGAAATGAAAAAGGCCCAGTGAAATCACTGGGCCTTTTTCTGAATTTCTGGCGGAGAGAGGGGGATTCGAACCCCCGATAGGCTATTAACCTATACACGCTTTCCAGGCGTGCGACTTAAACCACTCATCCATCTCTCCGCGGTAAGCGCGAGAGTATAGCAAACTTTTACATTGCGGCGCCACAAGAATGCCGTTTTCAGTTGGATTCGGGGGAGCGCAGCACGCGCATCACGGCGGGGGCTTCCATGGGGTCTCGGCCCATGTTGGAGCCCAGCCACATGGCCAGGGCAGCCAGCGGGATGGTGAGCACGCCCGAGGCCACACCGCTGATGCCAAACAATACCAGTGCATCCAGATTGAACATGGCCATGAAACTTGAATTGGAAACCGCCAGGTAAATGGCCGAGCACAAAAACCCGGTGACCATGGCCCACAGCGCGCCCCGACGCGTGGCCTTGGCCCAGAATATGCCCGCCACCAGCGGCACAAACAGGCTGGAAGCGGCCAGCGCAAAGGCCGATGCAACCAGCACCACAATGTTGCCGGGTTGCAGGCTGGTGATCCACGCGGCCAGCAGGGCTG